>DATHSU010000311.1:0-27638 GCA_035463895.1 Ignavibacteriaceae bacterium
GGGACGAAAGCAAAATGATCAATTCGATAATGAAACTAACTTCATTTATCATATTTCTTCATTCGAAGATCTCTTAAAAGAAATTGAAACGAAATTTAAAACGGGAGACAACTATCAGGATTATTTTAACTATGCATTAAATAGATGGTATAACTTCTGGTCGGCTCAATGTGTAGAACGGATTTTCTGTTCACTGCCGGGCGTTACTCCTGCTCTTGATTCAAAAGATAAACTGAGTGATTTTACAATTCACGGCACTACATTCGATCATAAAACATCTGTATTTCCCAAAAACTTTACTTTCAAAATCGATGATGCAATTAAACATACTGATGAACTGATAAAATGGCTTTATAAAAATCAATCGCAGCAAAAACGGAAACATTTAAAGAACAGGTTGTTCGTTGTTCTGTATTCAAATGATGGCGAACATTGGAAATTAAAATCTGAAATTAGCTGGCTTAAAGAAAGAATTGAAAAATATATGCTTGGCTTTAATCCTGATTATCTTATGAATTTTGAATTTGAAAAAGGAAAAACAACAATTTCAGATATTATCTGGGCAATAAAATAAAAATGCTTGAAGTATCGAAAAGCATTCAGTAATTTTAATCAGTTAAAAGAATTATACATAATAAAAAATAATTATAATGAGAAAAATACTAACACTAACATATCTTGCAGCGGCTTTGACTTTTGTATCCTGCGGTGATGCCGGCAAAGATGAATCAGGTATCGATGGTTCAAAATCTCCTTTAGTTAAGGAACGAAAATACGGTATCAAATCCGCTATTATTGAATACGATGTTTCAGGTTCACAGGAAGGTTCCCGCAAACTCTTCTTTGATAATTGGGGTTCAAGACAAGCAGAGTATTCCAATACAACTATTACTGTCGGACAATTCTCAAAAACTGCCAACTTGTTAAACATAACCGACGGCGATTGGCAGTACACAATTAATCTTGATACTAAAAGCGGTACAAAATCCCAAAGTCAGCTTAAAGAATTAAAGATGGAACTTGAAGGTCAGCAATATTTCAATGAACTGGGCGAACAGGCAATTATTAAACTCGGCGGAGTTAAACTTGGTACTGAAGAATTTCTTGGTAAAGAATGTGATGTTTATGAATTCAGAAATATTGGTATGAGAGCCTGGTACTGGAAATGGGTTTTACTCAAATCTGAAACACGCTCAGGTCCGGTAAGCATTACAGTTACTGCCAGAAAGATTGAAGAAGATGTTCGTGTGCCTGAAGACAGATTCCGTGTGCCGGAGGATATTTCTTTAAACACTGTTGATCTTGGCGATATAGAAGCACAAATGCGCAGAGAACAGGAAGAAAGAGATAAAGAGAAATAGGCGAAATATTCTGACGATTACAGTTTGATGGAATGATTGGATGATTGGTCTGACTTCAGATGACTAAGCAGTATCATTATTAATAATTGGTGATCGGTGATCCGGAATCTGGTGTCAGGTATCTGAAAAAAGGAAGTCATTATGCACTTTACCAAATAACAATTAACGATTAACTATTAACCTCATACAATGTTCCATTATCCCAGTATTTCTGTATTCCATTTTTCCATCTTTTTAAAATTGAATAAGGCGGCGTTGTGATCACCTTCCTCCCTCTCGGCGGTGCAGATGAAATAGGAGCAAATTGCTATTACTTAAACATTAACGGAAACGGTATCATACTTGATTGCGGAATGCATCCGCGTAAAACCGGATTTGAATCTCTTCCGGATTTCAATCTTATTGATAATCTTCCTGTTGATCACGTATTAATTTCTCACGCTCATCAGGATCATCTAAGTTCACTTCCCTTTCTTGTTAAACGACATCCTTACATTCATATAACAACCACTCCTCAGACCCGTGCAATTTCAGAACTTACCTTGCACAACTCAGTTTCAATATTAAAAAAAGAAATCGGCGATGATGAAAACTTTGAAATGTATTCGCACGATGAAGTGGATCTTCTGATAAAGACTATTGATTATAAGGCCTACAACGAAGAGTTTGTTATACAAGGGTATGTACAAAATGAGCAATCAGCTGTTAAGTGTACTTTTTATGATGCCGGACATATTCTCGGTTCAGCATCAATACTTCTTGAGAACAATAGAAAGAAAATATTTTACACCGGGGATATAAATCTTACAAATCAAACATTAATTTCAGGCGGAAATATTCCAACAACAAAAGTTGATTCTCTTATTCTTGAAACAACATACGGTGCAACTGATTCCAGCTTACTGAACAACTGGGAAGATGAATCTTTACGACTTGCCAAATCTATCAACAATGTTTTATCTGAATGCGGATCAGTCTTAATACCTGTTTTTGCACTCGGTAAAATGCAGGAAATGCTTGCCACAATATGGCAGCAGATGCAGAAAGGCAGAATTGCTCCTGTTGATATTTACACCGGAGGAATTGGTAAAAAGATTAATCGTATTTATGATTATAATCGTTACGTAGTTAATATGATTGATCCTGAGTTTGAACTATCAAACATTCCGGTAAAAGACATTAACGAAATTTCTGATACTAATGATTTCTTCAAGCAGCCATGCATTGTTCTTATATCAAGCGGAATGATGATACCGGGAACTACATCCTTTAACCTGGCAAAAAGATGGATGGATCATAAGAACTCTGCAATCTTTACAGTTGGATATATGGATCCCGAAACACCGGGTTACAAAATATCAGTTTCAAAATGCGGCGATAAAATTCAACTGGATAAGTTCTCCGAACCTAAACTGGTTAAATGTGAAATAAATAATTTCCGTTTTTCTGCACACGCTAAAAGAGAAGATTTAGTTGCCCTGGTTAAAAAACTTAAGCCGGAGAGTGTAATTCTTGTCCACGGTGACAGCGAAGCAATTGACTGGGTGGGAGCTGCAATCCTGAGATCATTTCCAGGCATAAAAGTAAATTCTGCTAAGCCGGGTAAAAAAATTATTCTCTAATTACCCTTTACATAGCCAGTATTAAAGATTTTTGCTTGTTTAAACTTGATATTTTTAATTATTGGGTCTGTACATAATTTATTATTATTAGTATATTAAAACATATTAATTGTTGTTTCTCCAATCAGGGGAGAAACAACTACAAGTTTAACCTTATCACAGGAGGAGAAACATGTCCAATTCATTAAAAACCAAGCTCAAAGAAAAAATTGATGAGTGGCGCCCGCGCACAACCCGCCTTGTTAAAGAATTCGGTGATGTAAAAGTTGGTGAAGTTAACATAGGACAGGTTATTGGTGGTGCAAGAGGTGTAAAAAGCCTTGTTACAGATATTTCATATCTCGATCCGATGGAAGGTATCAGATTCCGCGGATTTACAATTCCAGAAACAATGGAAAAACTACCCAAAGTCCCCGGCAGCGAAATGCCCTATGTTGAAGGATTTTTCTACTTATTATTGACCGGTGAGATACCAACCCAAAAAGATGTTGAGGAAGTTGCCGAAGAATTCAGTAAAAGAAAAGATGTTCCGGAGTACGTGTTCAATATGTTGAAAGCTCTTCCGGCTGATTCACATCCAATGGCAATGCTTTCCGCCGGTATAGTAGCAATGCAGAGAGAATCGGTTTTCGTAAAAGAATATGAAGCCGGCAATCTGAACAAAGACAATATGTGGGAAGCAACTTATGAAGACGGTTTAACTTTACTGGCACGACTTCCGAGATTAGCATCATTCATTTACAGGTTGAAATATAAAAACGGTGATATTATTCCTGCTGATCCTAAACTTGATATGGGCGGCAACTTTGCTCATATGATGGGAATTAAAAAACCTTATGATGATGTGGCAAGAATGTACTTCATTCTTCACAGCGATCACGAAAGCGGAAATGTTAGTGCTCATACAGGGCATCTTGTTGCAAGTGCGCTCTCCGATGTTTATTATTCTATCTCTGCAATGATTAATGGACTTGCCGGACCATTGCACGGACTTGCAAATCAGGAAGTTCTAAGATGGCTGCAGGGTGTTATGGATCAGATGCAGGGTAAAGTTCCAACAGAAGATGAAATGAAAAAATTTGTTTGGGATACTTTAAATTCCGGACAGGTTATACCCGGATTCGGACACGCAGTATTAAGAAAGACAGATCCCCGTTACACAGCACAGCGTGAGTTCTGCTTAAAGCATCTTCCTGATGATCTGTTATTCAAATATGTTGATGTACTTTACAAAGTAACTCCTCCTATTCTGCAGGAACAGGGTAAAGCAAAAAATCCCTGGCCTAATGTTGATGCACAGTCCGGCGTTATACAATGGTATTACGGACTAACTGAATACGATTTCTATACGGTATTATTTGGTGTAGGAAGAGCACTTGGTGTTGTATCCAACATTATCTGGGATCGTGCTCTCGGCTACCCGATTGAAAGACCTAACTCTCTTACAACAGCAATGCTGGAAAATATTGCGGGAATAAAGTAAAAAAGTTTTATTCCCTTCCCTTTAATAAAACCCGGCTCGTCCGGGTTTTTTAATTTCAATTCCCACTCTCAATTGCGGGAGCGGTTGTTTGTTAAGTATTAATTGTTATTAGCTTTTTTAATTTTTATTTTGCTTGTGCATTGTTGAATATCTATTAACAAACACTGATAATTCACTCCATGTTACTTTTTTATCTTGCAGGGGACTGACTTGATAAGTTAGAAGACGGAGAAAAACTTATAAATAAAATTGGCGTTTTCTAGATTCAATGGAGATAACACGTCTGTCGGTTTCTTTAATTCAGTATTTTCAGAAAGGAATAATTATGAAAAGTTTGTATTTAATTTCTTTGCTAGCAATTTTTATAAATGCCGGTATAGCACAAACCCAAACAATTGACTCATCTTATAAAAAACTCACATTGGAGGATTTTGTCGGAACCTGGAGTGGTGAAGTTATGCAGACTGATGCCGACTCATATTCATTGAAAGTGCATATATCAGCCCCGATTACCAGTGAATCGGTAGGTGAATATATAGCCTGGGTTGAATACCCTGAATTAAAATGCAGCGGTAACTGGAAATTAAATGAAATTAAGGGTGACCGTATAATTTTATCGGAAAAATTAGATATCCGGAATGATTGTGTCGATAATGGAATAGTAAAGATAATTATTAATAAAGATTATGTAGAATATGAATGGTATTATCCAAATGGTAAATTCGCCTGTTCAGCACGATTGAATAAAGAATGATTTGAAACCGGAGAAGTTAACCGGCAGCCCATTAAACATAGAACTAATTACTGTTGCAAAAACCTCCGGAGTTTTAGAAAGCAAATAATGCAGCGAAACTTCGGAGGTTTACCAGTAACCCTATCACATTTAATCTCATAATAAACCTTCACTTGCTCCCCAATAACTAATTGATACTCACCATAACAATTTTTATTTTGCATTTGCGCTTCCTATGATTTGTTGACAACTTCTGTTTTTTCCCTCCATTCACCTCTTATCCTGAGGGGGACAGACTTTATAAGCTAAAAGACAGTAAAAATTATTTTTAATTAATCACTGTATTTTAAACCAATATACCTGCATAACTAAAAGTTTCGCTTACTTAACCTTAATTGGAGAATTTATGATATACAGATTTGTATTCTTTCTACTTTCTTTTTTGTTTTTAAATATAAGTTTCGGTCAGGACCAGGTAGTAATAGGTCAAAAACAGGTTATTCATTCTGATATTCTTCAGGAAGATCGTACTTATCAGATTTACCTGCCGGAGAGTTATAACTGGGCATTAGATCGAAGTTACCCGGTGCTTTATGTGCTTGACGGAGAGTCACATTTTTTACACACAACAGGTTCAGTAAGTTATCTTTCTTCACAGGGAGAAATTCCGGAATTAATAGTTGTTGCAATTACCAGCACAATCAGAATAAGAGACTTTACACAAACTGATTGGTCCACTCACTGGATTGGAGGCGGAGGTGCAAATAATTTTAAAAGTTTTCTATCTGATGAACTTCTACCAGCAGTTGAAAAAGATTTTCGTACAAATGGCTTTCGTATTCTGTACGGACATTCAGCAGGCGGACAATTTGCTTTGTACTGCCTGACTTCTCAACCGTCTCTGTTCAATGCTTATTTTGCTTTCAGTCCCAGTCTCGATTGGGATAATAATCTTCCGCAGCGCTCACTTGAAGAATCTTTCTTAAAGACAGATAGTTTGAGATCATTTCTTTACATAGCACGATCAGATGATTTCGGTGAAGCCTTAGCCGATTACGCGAGATTGGTTGAAACACTTGAATTACATTCTCCAAAAGGATTTCGATGGGTAAGTGATGCTTTCCCGGATGAAACACACAGCAGTATTCCATTGCTTGCACAGATTAATGCTTTACGGAAATTATTTTCCGGATATCGGTTGCACAATGACTTTTTAAGCAACGGTATTACGTATGCTGAAAAACATTTTCAGGAAGTATCAGGATTAGCGGGATATGAAATACAAATTCCGGAAAATATTATAAACAATTTAGGTTATGAAGCATTAGAGATGGGGGAAACACAGGAAGCTATTTTACTTTTTAAAAGGAACATTACACAGAATCCAAATTCTGCAAATGCATTTGACAGTATGGCTGATGCCTATGAAGAAGCCGGTATGTGGAATGAAGCGCTAATATCATCTGAGAGAGCAGTTGAACTGGCAAGGAAATATAATAACCCCAATCTCGGTTATTTCATTGAACACACAAAGAAAATAAAGGAACATCAAAAATTAAATAATGGAAAATAAAACTAGCCCTGAACGCTTTAGTCTATTATCATAATCCTACGAGGTTTTAGAAGGCACTCTGCACAGCAAAACCTCGGAGGTTTGTTAGTTATTTGTTGGATGAGTAATAGCCATACGTTCTTAAAGTATAGTTGAATAATTAACTAAAATATTGCATCTTTTGTTTATGAATAAAGATTTAAATGAAATATTACCAGTGCTTCGGAACTTACTTCCATACATTAGTCAAAAATACTATGTCACTTCCATAGAAGTTTTTGGTTCATATGTAAGAAATCAACAGGATAAAAATAGTGATCTGGATTTACTCGTATCATTTTCAAAAGTACCATCTCTATTAAGGTTTCTTGAATTAAAAAATTATCTTTCCGACAAGCTTCAAATCAATGTTGATTTAGTGATGAGGGATTCATTAAGACCGGGAATAGGTCAAAGAATTTTAAATGAATCTGTTTCTGTATGAAAGATCAAAGAGATTATACAGACTTCTTGAATGATATTTATAATTCAATAAATAAAGGCATTGCCTTTATTAATGAGATGACTTATGAGGATTTTAGCAAAGATGAAAAGACACAGTATGCATTAATCAGAGTAATAGAGATTATTGGGGAAGCAAGTAAAAAAATACCTGCCGAAATTAAAGATCAATCACAGGATATTCCCTGGCGGGAAATAAGTGGCATGAGAGATTTGCTTATTCACGATTATTTTGGAGTAAATATTCAGGTGGTTTGGGAAACCGGCAAGAATGATTTGCCGGAATTAAAAGAAAAAATTCAAAGATTGATTCAAGAATATAGTAAGTAACAAAATCGTATAACCTATTTAATCCGTTTTCAGAAACCTCTGGGGTTTTTGAAAGCGAACTTCACAGCGAAACCACGGAGGTTGTCCCGCACAAAAAAATTGATATTGAATAATAAACAAATACTTTTGCGGATATATGTTTGCGAATTAAGTAATAGTTAACCATCTGTAATATGAAAATTCTTAATAATATTTATAAAGTTTTTTAACTCTAATTCTACTTTTATTAAATCAATGTTACTATGACCATAACAGTTCAACAAAGAGTAATGAAAATTATGCTAAAGATATTGAAAAAATAGAATTTATAAATGTTCCATATGAAGAGCCCTATCCTCAACTTTCTTTCTATTATTCTTATAATTTTAATTCTACCAAGGACAAAATAGTCGACATCAAAAATTTTCTAAGCAGTCTCTATTCAAAAGGTTTTAAAATACAAGCAGCCCGGTATTTTGCCGGAGGAGGTTGCCGCAACACAAGGGTTTATGTTTCACCTCAATTAATTATTCAACTGGAAAAGAATGATTTCGATTTGTTAAATTATAATTTTTCATCTTTGTCAGCAAAACCAAAAATCAAATGTGAAAAAAATGTAGGCAAATATATTCCGGAAAAATAGTTGCTAACATCTTAATCTGTTTTCATAAACCTCATTCAAGCCTTTATACCTATGAACAAAAAAGAACTTCCTAAAAAGAAGCAGCATTGGGTTCCACTTTTTTATTTAAGAAATTGGGCAACAGAAGAAACTAAATACAGTGAAAAGCCCCCAGGATGGATTTTGTCAAAAAATAAGGGTGAACCAATAAAAGTAAATCTGAGAAATTTTGCCGAAAAAAGATATTTGTATTCACCGCCCGATAAAGATGGGAAAAGAAGTTTTGAAACGGAAGATAAACTGGCAGACTATGAATCTGTTATGTCCTCAATATGGTCAAAAATATCCAATGATTATTTTGATTTTAGCAAAGGGACACCTATTCGAAAAGGGATTGCATTGTTTATCTCTTTACTTTACAACAGAAATCCAATAAAAATAAAAAATATTGAGAACACTCATAGTAATCTTGTCAAAATGTATGAGGAGTTTCCCAAAACTAAAAATGGTAATCCATTATTAACAAGTATTGTTCATAAAGGTAAAGAATATCTATTCGACAACTCTAATTATGCTGAATATAAAAACTCATCTAAAATAGATTTCCAAAATATGTTTGTTGAAAATATACATCGTTCTGCTGCTCCTTTTGCTAAATTATTTATGAATAAACGATGGGCAATCGTTTTCAGTGAAAACGAACATTTTATTACTTCTGATAATCCCGTTGTTGTTGAAAATCCCAACAAAGATATATTCGGAATAAATACAGAAGGAACGATGATTACTTTTCCTTTAAGTCCTCAAAGGATTCTTATAATGGACGACTTATATTTAGAAGGCGATGGTAGGTATTATCCATTAAAAGATAACAACCCAGTTCCCTTTCATTTTACATTTTGGAGAAATGCAAAAGAGTTCATGTTATCCAAAAGGTATCCAAATATAGTATGTGAGGAAATTGTTAAAGATGCAGATAGATACGTATAACTAAGCAGTTGCTAATTAAAAATATCATTTGGGTCCATTAAGCGAGTTAATTTTAATAAAGACAAGATTGTGGACTCAAACCATCAAATACTACCAACAAATAAATTTTATCCCCACACCCACAGTTTCTAACCCAATAAATATTTATTTTCATACCGGATTATTTCCCACAATTATTACAAAGACGAAAAATGAACTCATCATTAACAGAGATACGTGATAAGGTTTTAGCCGGCAGGTCAGCCCTTGAAAAAAATGAAGTTGAGGATTTAATAAGCAACCTTCAGATAGAGTTAAACCGCGCAGTTGCAGATGATCATTTTAACTCTGAGAAACCACAGAAACAGTGGGAGGAAATTTTCTCTTCACTGTTCAGTGCCGAGTTTGCAGAAGACTTAATGAGCGCAATAGACAAGGATTTGTTTTACGCCTTCGGTGAATATCTCAATGGACTGAATATCAAAAACAACAAAAGCGCTGTTTCTGTAATTCACAACTATCTAAACCTTTTCAGAGTATCGGCATTCTTGCAGAAAGTTTACGGCGAGAACAGATGGGAGTATCTTGTTCACTCGCTTATACTCAGCAGTTCTTATACGTTTGATGTTCTGTTTAACCATAGAGTGGATCAGTACCGGAAGAAAAAACTTTTCCGCATTATAAAAGGAAAGTCCAGCATTGATTACAACTGGGAGAAGACAAATGAAATTGTAACATCATACCGGTCATCAATAAAACAACTGCTGAAAAACATTCCGGAAGAAAACAGATTCGCTGCATTCCTTCTTGAGAACAGTATTGATATGGTAATGCTCGATCTTGCCTGTTTAACATCGGGCACTGTTAATGTAATGATTCCCGCTAACTCCGTACCTGAACATATTTCATACATACTTAACCAGGCAAAGTCGGCAGTGATATTTGCAGATGATGAAAAGCAGCTTTCAAAAATAAGATCTGTTAAAAAAGATCTTGAATATTTGAAAACCGTTGTGATGGTAAACGGTAATGCTGCGGACGACTGGATAATAAGTTTTAATGAGTTCAAAGCACTGAAAGCAGACGGCGATGAACCCGTATCGTCACCAATCGAACCCGGATCGCTTGCAACACTGATGTACACATCCGGCACAACAGGCGAACCGAAGGGAATAATGTTCTCCCATATGAACATTGTTTATAAACGTTTCTGCCGTGCAATGGCAATTCCCGGTATAAGCGATAAGGACCGTTACCTTGCCTTCCTTCCGCTTTATCATACATTCGGAAGATACCTTGAAATGACGGGTGCAATTTTCTGGGGAGCTGAGTACTGCTTTATGGAAAATCCTGCCGTTGAAACTATGATATCCAATATGCAGCTTGTTAAACCTTCTATATTCATTTCCATTCCTAAAAAATGGATACAGCTTTACGAATACATAACCGCAAGAGTTGATATTGAAGTTGAAGATGAAGAAAAAATTCTTGATGAAGTTAAGAAAGCAACCGGCGGCGAACTTAAGTGGGGATTATCCGCAGCGGGATATCTGCCGCCCGATATATTCAGGTTCTTCCAGCGTTACGGCATTGAACTGATGAGCGGATTCGGAATGACAGAAGCAACCGGCGGAATTACAATGACTCCCCCGTTCCAGTACAGGGAAAATTCTCTCGGCAAAGCTCTGCCCGGCATTGAGATAAAACTTGGTGATGATGGTGAAATATTAATCCGCGGACCATATGTAATGCTTGGTTATTACGATCAGGATTATGCGGATACTTTCACCCGAGACGGCTGGCTTCCTACCGGCGATGTAATGAAAATGGATGCTGAAGGTTTCATTGAGATCATCGACCGCAAAAAAGAAATTTATAAAAACGTTAAGGGTGAAACGATTGCTCCGCAGAAAATTGAAAACCTGTTCCGTGATTTTGAATTTGTAAAGCAGGTGTTTCTTGTCGGTGATCATCTTCCGTTTAACACAGTACTTATTTTTCCCGATACAGAAACTCCCGGTTCGCCTCTTAATAAAATGGATGACCAGCAGAAGCAGGAATATTTTTCCACCATCATAGTAACTGTAAATAACTTCCTTGCACCGTTTGAACGCATAGTTGATTTCCGTTTGATCGATCGTCCCTTCAGTGAAGATTTTAATGAGCTTACTCCCAAAGGAACTTACAAACGCAGAAACATTGAAAAGAATTTTGATGCAGCCATACAATCAATGTATCAGAAGGATCATATCGGCATACCGCTTGGTAAATATGAAATAAAAATTCCAAACTGGTTCCTGAGAGAAAAAGGCGCACTCAGCCGAGATATAAAAATGAAAAATGATCTGCTTTCTATTCCAAAGCTGAAAGCATCACTAATTATAAAATGTGTCGATGAAGAAAAAGGAATATTTCAAATCGGCAGCTATGAGTATGAAATAAATTCAAAACAGGTTGATCTTCAGAGCATTTTCACAAATCCTTTTTACTGGCTTGGAAACATTGAGCTGACTGATTTCACCGGGGAGGGAATTTTTCAATGGTACAGAAAAAAAGAAGCTGAGAAGGAAATATTTTTTGTTGATAACACTTCAGATATCAAGGTAACAGATGAGTTAAGAAAGAGTTTTTCCAGAATATCGGCAGGTAAAGAATATTCTCTGCTCGGACTGCATTATGCGGCTATTCTGCTTCAATCAGAAAACATAGCGGATTGTGAATCGGCTGTGTTATACTTCAACGACGTGTTAAATGATGAAACGAATTCCGTCTTTCGTCTTGCGAGTCTCTTAGTATTCCGTCCTCAGCTTAATTCCGATCTTGCAATAAGAAGAAAGCTTTTCCGTGCCGGCGCTCAGAAGTTAAGAAAAGAGAATTTCAAAAAACTGCTCTCTGAGTATCTCGATATGAACTATGATCTTCTTGATGATGAACTGATTTCTTATCTCGACAATATAAGCCGCGGTGATGAAAATCTTTCTGAAATTGAGCAGGTGCTTCATCATTATATGGATGAACTGAAGCCTAAAACTTCTCTCAGTAAAACTCCTGTTCCCTCACTTGTAAGGCTGCTTATCAGTTTCGGTGTAAATCATCCGTTGAGCTACAAACAGATTAGAAGATTGTTTCTGCGATATGAATTGTATGACAGTAAAAAGGAAATCCGGACGCTCGCCAATAAAGCAAGGATGGAGTTAAGAGCCGGACTTAGAAACTGGCTTGGACTGAATCTCAAAGTTGCAATCGATCCTGAAACCGGTGAAGAATACCGCTGGGAAGATGTACTTGTGTTTGAACAGGATATTCCCGATACGGAAGTGCAGCATCTTAAAAAATCACTTATTCAAAAACCCGTTATACGCGAGGCAGTATTTTTATTTTCCGGCGGTGTGCTTGTAACATTAAATAATCTTCTGCCGGGCGGTGTATGGATAAGCAAACTTTATACACTTGAAGACAGAACTGTTTATCGTGTAGCAGTTCAAACCCGTTTCCAGGGTTCATACGATATCACTCTGCATGTTTATAAAGATATCCCTTCCAGGAAAGTTGATGAAGAAATAAAATGGATAATTATTGCGGGCACAGAAATAAAAGGCGAACGGCTTGCATCCCGTTTCGGCGGACTCTGGGATGAATATAATTTGTGGACGGAAGAGTTTAACGCCGGTGATTCCGTTGCAAGATTCATTCAGCGTGAATCAAGAAAAAATGATAAGGCTACGCTTGATAAAATAACAAGCTTATGGAAATACTTCGGATGGAATGCTGCATCTGCTTACCTGAGGTTCTGGAAGTTTGCACAATATAAACTTGAGCTTGTATATCCTTCACCTGAAAATATTAAAGTATCACCTCACGACTATCAGACAGGGTGTATCTTAACATCGTTTGCAAACAGGCAGAAGACGGAATCGCTACTTTCATTCTATATGAATTTCTATACAAGCTTTGTTCAGCAAACGGAGAAAAAATATCCGTTCATAAAAAAAGCATCCATATCCAATTCAATATTTTCAGCAATGATTGAAGTTGAGGGATACGAAAATGGTGTCGCTTTAATTAATAAACTAAAAAGAGAACTCTTAAAATCGGATGTTGAATTAAAAGATCATTTTCTTTCCAGGATTGATACCTTTCTCGACACCATAAAAGTTCATGGTTTTCTTCCCAAACGGTTGTACTTCGCAGTTAAGAGATTTCACCGGTGGTTTATTTTAAACAATGATGCTTCGCATTCGGCACAGGCTCAGATGCTTTATGAGCTGTATGAAACCTACAGGCTTTTTGATCTTGAGATTGAATATCCGGCAACGCGCACAAGGTTCTTTCTTGAAACTGTTTTCTTTAATTCAGAGGAAAGATTTAAAGTTGTGTTGAGGGATATTGTTAAGAAACAGCGCAACCGTACTATTACAAGGGATGAGGCGCTCAAACTGATTTCCACTTTACATTTTGAATTTGAATTGACTGAAAAAGAAGAGTACTTCATCACCAGGCTTGGTTATCCCCACCTTAAACCGAGCGATACAGCGGTACTGCTTAAGATCAAGGGTGAAGCTGCCGGTCAGCCTAATCTTGTAGTACAGCTTCAGGATAATGACGGCAACTCATATCTTATCCGTCATCCTATAAATCCGAAAGAAATATCTCGCTTACATCAGTTATTTATTGAAACAAATCTGAATGTAAACTTCAGACCGGAACACCAGTATCTTGTTGTTGTATCCGACAGAGGCTTTATCATCGGCGGATTATTTTACTACCGCACTGATGAAGAAACCGTGCATATGGAAAAGATAGTCGTTGCTAACCGTTACCGCAGAAAAGGCATAAGCGAGGGACTTATGAATGAACTGTTCAGCAGATTAAAAGGTGAAAAAGTAAAATTTGTAACCACCGGCTTTTTCCGTCCTGAATATTTCTACCGCTTCGATTTCAAAATTGAAAGGAAGTATGCCGGGCTGGTGAAGGAATTGTGAGAATGTTCTCCACGGGAATAATCCCGTGGAGAACTTAAAAATTCTCTATTCAAATCATCACAATCATTTTAAAAATACCCCGCATTTATATACATTCACGTAATTCATTTTCATCAATAACGGAGATTTATGAGCAGAGAGATACACCGCTGGTACAGTCCAAATCTTAACAAAGAAATGGAAATTGTTGTTTATGGTCATTACGGCTATGCACTGTTAATGTTCCCCACTGCAGCAGCAGATTTTCTTGAGTATGAAAGATTTAAATTGATCGATACTATCGGCTGGTTTCTTGGCGAAGGAAAGCTGAAAGCATTTTCTATCAACAGCATAAATAATGAAAGCTGGCTGAATAACAATATGCATCCCGCTCATAAAGCTTTAAGGCATCAGCAGTATAACCGGTATGTTGTTGAGGAGGTTGTCCCTTTTATTCACAATCATAGTAAGGGATTGGTGCCAATAATTACAACCGGTGCATCACTCGGTGCGCTTCACGCTGCCAACAACTTTTTCAGAAGACCGGATATTTTTTCCGGCACTATTGCAATGAGCGGAAGTTACGATCTCAAAAGCTACTCAAAAGGTTATTACGACGATAACGTTTATTTTAATTCTCCTGTTGACTACTTGCCTCATTGGAATGATGAATATATGTTTAATAATATGAAAAGAAGAAGTATTATTATTTCATCCGGACAGGGTGCCTATGAAGATCCGGATGCTTCACGAAGATTATCTGATATTCTAAATGCAAGAGGAGTTAAACACTGGCTGGATTTGTGGGGACATGATATGACTCACGACTGGCCGACATGGAGGAAGATGCTTCCGCATTTTCTCAGTCATATAAAGTTTTAGTATTTAGTTAGTTCTCTATCAATTCACTATTCCAGGGGATTATGAACTGGAAAGATTTTATATCGGTTAAACGAAACAGGATTGAGCTGGCGATTACAGTTGTTCTGCTGGCACTCATTCTTTTTTCTTTTACAAACTTTCTGAATTTCGTTGAAGAAAGACCCGGTGTGGATTTTACCGATCCTGTTTTGAAACATTTTGATCCTGTTGATTTAACCTGGCTTACTTTTGCATTAATATATATCTCTCTCTTAACTGCGGTAGTTTCATTTTCACTTAAACCGGAAAAACTTCTATTTGCATTTCAACTATACTCTTTAATGGTCTGTGTAAGAATTGCTGCGATGTATCTTCTGCCGCTTGAACCTCCTGCAACCTTAATAGTTCTTAACGATCCGTTTGTTGAATTATTCGGAACAGGACAAACATTAACCAAAGATCTTTTCTTTTCCGGGCACACCGCAACATTATTTATTCTTTTTCTTGTTGAAGAAAAGAAAATATTAAGATCGGTTTTCTTAATTTGTACTGTAGTCGTCGCAATATCCGTATTGATTCAGCACGTTCACTATACGATTGATGTTTTTGCTGCTGTGTTTTTTACTTATACATGCTATGTTGTGTTAAAGAAAATAAAATTATACTTAAACAAATCAATCATCAGGCATAGATAATGAATAGCAAAAACGAAATACAATCTCTTCAAAGGATAGTTGAGAAAGATTTTGTTGACAGCCGCTTCAGAACTCTTATTCCAAATAATGATTTTGAAAAGCTGGAGGAGTTCAGAAACTATCTCATACTAAAACTAAAAGATATGTATGAACATAATTATGAACTTCTGCTTAATACCTTATACAGAATTGATGTAAGTGAAACAAAACTTTCACAACTTTTCAGAAGTGAGAACAAAGATAATATTCACGAACGGCTGGCAGATTTGATAATTGAAAGACAACTTCAAAAAATTAGATTCAGACAAAAATACAGGGAAGGAAAACTATGAAACCAAAACTGACAGGAAAAAAGATTTTAATGTTCGTAGATGACATTTATGAAGATCTCGAATTATGGTATCCCAAAATCCGTATGATTGAAGAGGGTGCACAAGTAATTGTTGCGGGATCATATAAAATGAAAGTATATTCCGGCAAGCATGGATATCCCTGCAAATCAGACGCATCATTTGATGAAATTAGTGCTAAAGACTTTGATGCGCTAGTAATCCCCGGAGGATTCGCTCCGGATAAATTACGACGCGAAAAGAAAGTGCTTGATATAACACGGGATATTTTTAATAACGGAAAGCTTATTGCCCATATTTGTCACGCAGGATGGATCCCTATATCCGCAGGAATAATGAAGGGATTTAAGTGTACATCCACTCCCGGGATAAAAGATGACCTTATCAATGCCGGTGCTGATTGGGTTAACGAACCGGTTGTTGTTGACAGAAATATGATCTCCAGCAGAAATCCTGGTGATCTGCCAGAGTTTTGCCGGGCAATTATTAAAACGCTTTCACAAAAATAAACTTAATGTGTAACTATACATTCGTAAATTGAATATTAACGCCCGAATAATTAACTTCGTGTTATATTATTTAATATAAATTACTAATTATCACCATTTTAACTCATTAACATGAAATTTCAGGAAAACAATGGGAATTTTCAGTTCCAAACGTTTGCGTGAATTAGAAATAGAGAACGAAGATCTTAAAAACAGGATCCACGTTATTACCGAAAGAGAAGAATCAATTCGGCATCTTAACGATGTACTGCGTAAAATGCGTTCTGAAGTTTCTGAACTGAATGAACTTAAACTTACTCTATCCTCAGAAATAAATTACCTAAAAGAAGAGGAACTTCAGAAAAAAGATATACTCGAAAATCTTAATCATGAGATTTCTCAACTGCGTGAATTAAAACTCGAAGAACAAAACAACCTGCTTGTTTATTCCGAACAAATTAAATCCCTCGAAAAAATAATTCGTGAAAAAAAGGTCGTTACCGCGCAGGAAATAAATCTGATTTTCCAGCCTTCAGACGATGAACTGTCCGAGACATCTGCAAATAAAAATATGCTTCTTAATGAAATTGAGGGGTTGGAAGCTAAATTAGAAACTCTTAAAGATCATTACGGTGAGATTCAGACTAATATTGACAATTTATCTTACAGGGAAGAACAGCTTGAAAGATTAATTGATGATAAAAAAGCTGAAGCGGATAATATTGAAAAAGTAAGACTGATAAGAGCAATAGATGAACTCAGAAGAGTTGAAGAAAAGTCTAACCAGCTTATTACTGAACAGAAAAGTCTGATTGATAAGATTAATTTCAAACAAAAAAGTTTAGAAGAGATTACTAAAAAAGTATCGCAGTTAAGCGAAGAGGAAGCAAAATCCAGAAAAAAACTAAACTGGCTTCAACAGGAAATCGATACAAAGAAAAATGAAATCGGGAGTATTCAAAAACACATCTCTGAATTATCTGATAAAGAATCAGATATAAAAAATAAAATTGATGAACTGGTCCGGGATAAAGACGAACTTTCCAAACTTGATAAACAACAGGCTGGTTTAAAGGAGCAGGAGAAAGAATTCCGGGTTACTCTTGATTTTCTGCATAAAGAAATTGAACAGAAAAAATCTGAATCTGATAATCTTCAAAATCATATCAGCAATCTTTTAACCTCTGAAAGTGAACTAAAGCAGAAAGTAATCGAACTTGAAAACATCCAGGAAAAACTGATAAGTTCTGTTAAAAGATATGAAGAACTGAAATCCGGTGAAGATAATTTAACCAATCGACTTGTTGAGCTTGAGCAGGAACTTTCTCATAAAAGCACTGAATCGGAAGTCATTGTCAAAAATCTTGAACGCTTAAAATTTGATGAGGAAGAAACCCGGAAACGTATCGAGAATCTTCGGATTATTGAAGATGAACTTCTTCACGACATAAAAGAAAATCATGATATAACTGAAAAACATTCTGAATATCAGCAACAATTAGAAGAGCTTGAAAATAATATTTCTCTCAAGCAATCGGAAGTTGATGAAATAACCGCCAAACTAAATCTCCTAAAAGAAACTGAGAAAACAGCTTCACAAAAAGCTGAAGAGATTAAATCTCTTAATAAAGAAATTGAAAAACAGCAGCAGATCCAGTCAAATTTGCAGTCTGAAGAAAAAGGTTACAAACAAAGAATAGAGCAGCTTAAACAGGAAGCATCAGAAAAAACAAGGGATGCCGAAGCTATAAAAATTGCTGTTGATGAGCTAAGAGAAATCGAAAGGGCTTTACATACAAGAGTTTCTGATTATGAACAGATTAAACTAAATATAGCTTCTTTTAACAAGAGACTTACAGACTTAAGAATAACTGAAAAAGAGCTGATTGGTAAAATGGATCAGCTGAATGATGAAATTGAACAGAAGAATTCAGAACTTGATAAGCTTAAGAATGAATACTCAGAAATAAGTAAATTGTCATCCGACTCCCAATTAAAAGTCCAGGAATATGATGAGATTTGTGTAAAAGTTACTGAGGCTGAAAAGCGCCTTGAGGAATTGAAACTTGAAGAAGATTCCTTAACAAAAACTCTTTCTGAATTAGAAAACCTGATGTCCGAGAAGAGATCAGAGGTTAATTCAATCAGCAATAAAATTGATTCTTTAATCAACGAAGAAAAAATTATTGCGGATAGAATAGAGGGATTAAAAAACATTGAAAAAATTCTGCTGCTTGATATAGACAAGAATAAAACACTTATTGATAATCAGAATGAACAAAAGGAGCAGCTGGAAGCTCTGAACAATGATTTAGAACTAAAAACCCGGCAGGTTGCAGACATAAGCCAAAAACTGTTAATCCTGCGGACTGAAGAAGAAACATTGATTAAAAGATTCCAAGAGCTTGATGCTGTTCAATTGGAAATTGAAAATTTAGTTAAATCTAAATCTGAAATTCAAGCTGAAGAACAACAGAACCGTATTAAGCTTGAAGAATTAATCTCAGAAGTTGAATATAAGCTTCAGGAAATTGAAAGGATTAATAATTCAATAGCTGAACTCAGAAGTATAGAAGCAGGCTTGAAGTCCAGGATTGATGAATATGAAAATGCAAAATCAGAAGTTACAGAACTGACCAGAAAGCTTTTCAGCTTAAAGGAAGAAGAGCACCTTTCCACCCAGAAAATTGAAGAGCTGAAGACCGAAGTAAGTGAGCATTTAAAAACCGCTGAGACAGTCAAGATTGATTTATCGCAGTTAAAGGATGCTGAAGAAAACACCCGCAGACGTATTGACATTCTGGCGAATGAAGCTAAAGAAAAAATTGATGCCCTTGCAGAAGCAGAGAGAAGTTTAAGATCGAGAGAAGTGGAAACCACCGAACTTGAAAACCAGCTTGCAATTAAATTAAAAGAAATTAACGATGCAAACCTGCGTCATCAAAAAGTTTTTGAACAAATTGAATTAAGACAAAAAGAACTTATTGCTGTTGAAGAAAACCTGGATATTAAATCAAAAAAATTATCCCGGCTAGCTAATGAAGTTTCAGAACTTGAGCAAAAACACTTACTGGTTCAGGAAGACACAAAGCAGCTTGAAGTGCTAAAAGAACAATTGCATAAAAAAATCATTCTTGAACAGGAAAACTATGCGAAACTTCAGAAAGAAACTCAGCAGGTAAGAGATCTTGTTCCTCTTCTTGAAGAGCGTAAAGAGGAAATTGAGCGCACTAATTTTGAACTTGAGAACAGGTTTACAAGAATGTTCCAGAAGTTCAATAGTGATATGAATGAAATAAATAAGAAGAAGGTTGTTCTTGAACAAATTATTAATAAAAAGGACCTTGAACTGGAGGAAAAAGATCAACTGCTGTTTGAAAAAATTTCCGCGCTTGAAGAAAGTGAAAGAATTTTAAGTATGCGTCAGGCAGAAATTGATTCTTTTGAAGATCTGCTCCGTGTTATTGAGGAAAAGAAAGAACAACTTAAAAATGACCTTCTTAAACTTGATACACAGGCTATCGAACGTAAAAACTATAATAATGATCTTAAAGCCGAGTCTGATTTGATTTTAAGAAAGAAAGTTCTAATTGAACAGGGACTTGAGGAAATGCTCGGAACTATGAATAGTAAGTATGTAGATACACGAGAACGAAGATACAAAATTGATAAAGATATTAAAGAGCATGAAGACAGACTAAACGAAATTAATCATAAAGTTTCTGATGCAATGACAGAACTTGTTGAACTTCAAAACTCTATCAGTGCTATTAAGATTGAACATGAAGATCATAGGGGACAAATAATTAAACTGGCATCAATGAAGAAAAAACTCCACGATGAAATTGCTAAAAACCAGCGCGCTCTCCAGCGATATCAGAAAATCAGGGAAAAAATTAAGCTTGAGCAGACTCTCTCTAAAGGCAGAATAGAAAATCCTGATCTTAAAATTGAGTTAGATCAATTTAAAGATTTAGAGTCCAAAGAGGGACAGGATAATTCCAAGATCTTTAAAATCTAACCACTGCCATATGCACTCTTTTGAGGCTGTCTCATAACTCATTTTTTTATTGTAGCCGCAAGCTTCAGCTTGCGAAAATATAACGAATACGCAACTTGAAAGTTGCGTCTACCTTATGTTTAAGATTTTTGAGACAGCCTTTTTTATTTCCGCATAGTTATCTTTGAGCAACAAATAAAATACACTTAGCAAAAAAATGAAAAAACTACATCTTTATTTTTATCTGTTAATATTATTATTCAGCATTGAAACTTTTACGCAGACCAACACTCCGGATTGGGTTTATAATGCAACCATTTATGAAGTGAATATCCGGCAGTTTACAAAAGAAGGTACATTCAAAGCATTTTCTGAACATCTGCCGAGATTAAAAAAATTAGGAGTTGACATACTGTGGTTAATGCCTATTCATCCAATTGGAGAACTTAACAGAAAGGGAACCCTGGGCAGTTATTATTCTGTAAAGGATTATAAAGATGTAAATCCGGAATTCGGAACAATGGACGAATTTAAAGAGCTGGTTAACGAAATACACTCTCTCGGAATGTATGTAATAATCGATTGGGTTGCTAACCATACCGCCTGGGATAACATCTGGGTCGATAAATTTCCTGATTTTTTTTCAAGAGACGAGTCTGGAAATTTTATTCCCCCGGTGGATGACTGGCACGATGTTATTGATTTAAATTTTGATAATAAAGAACTATGGGTTGAAATGGCGGATGCGCTAAAATTCTGGATTGAAGAATGTAATATTGATGGTTACAGATGCGATGTTGCCGGAATGGTTCCGGTTGAATTCTGGGAATTTGTAAGACCACAGCTCGATAAAATTAAACCCGTGTTTATGCTGGCTGAGTGGGATACACCTGACATGCACTATGCGGCATTTGATATGACGTATGATTGGGAACTACATAAAATTATGAACAGAATTTACAGTAAAGAAAACAACGTTAACAATCTAACTGATCATATTGAACAGGATAGAAATAGGTATCCGGATTATGCAATCAGAATGCAGTTTACAGACAATCATGATGAAAATACCTGGAATGGAACTGTATTTGAGCGTTTAGGCGATGCTGTAGAAACTTTTGCTGTTCTTACTTACACTCTGCCTGGAATGCCGCTGATATATTCCGGACAGGAAGCAGGAAATGATAAACGTCTGGAATTTTTTGAAAAAGATCCGATAGAATGGAAAGATCATACTTTATTTGAATTATATAAGCAATTGAATATTTTAAGAAAAAATAATCCTGCACTTTGGAGCGGAGTTAATGGCGGCAGCTATAAAGTCATTCCAAACAATAATCCGGAAAGTGTATTTACTTTTCTAAGAGAAAAAGGAAGTAATAAAATCTTTTCTATATTTAACTTATCGGATCAATCAATAGAAATAGAATTGCTAAATGAATCTGCTGATGGAGATTACAGGGAGTTCTTTACAGGAAAGTTATTTGAAGTTGCTGCCCTGGCAAAGTCAATAAAACTAAAACCGTGGGAATACCGCGTTTATGTAAAAATTTAACCTCTCATCATAGGTTATAATAGAAACCACATCTTTATATATATTTTTGACAGCTTGAAAATAATAATCTATTATTAAATGGAGATAAAATGAAAATAAAAATATTATATGTTTTAATCTTAACAATTGTTTTATCCGGCTCTGTTTCATTTTCAGTTGCTCAATCAGGCGGACTTTACTTCAGCTTAGCTTTTCCAATGGGTGAATTCAAAGAGAATTTAAAACAAACCGGCGTTGGGCTGAATGGAGAATTTTTCTTCCTTACCCCGAAAAGAAATTTACCTGTCGGGCTGGGAGTAAATCTTGGCTATTATGTTTATGGAATGGAAAAAAGAAGCGAGCCATGGAGTTCTACAATTCCTGATGTTCGCGTAGATATTGAAAGGACAAACAATCTTACAAACTTTCATCTTGTTTTTTTAATTGCACCTGAATACGGCCGTTTTCGCCCTTACGCTGAGGGATTATTCGGCGGAAATTATTTTTTTACTAAGTCTTCTGTAAAAAGCCGTTTTAATGAAGATGTTATAGCTGAAGACGTAAACTTCGATGATTGGGCGTGGAGCTATGGTGTTGGCGGAGGATTAACTTACCTTGTTTCGGGCGATCCGAATATAAACAACAATGCAATATTTTTAGATTTTAAGGTGCGTTACTTATTCGGCTCTGAAGCAGAATACCTTAAGAAAGGATCTATTCAGATAGTTAACGGCAATCTTTTTTATGATATAAATAAATCGAAAACGGATTTGCTCTCTGCACACCTTGGCGTTAGAATTTTCTTTAGCTGGAATCCGCAGCAATAACTTTTAATGATTATCCTGATCATACCGGGTAAGGATAATTTACAGTTCATTCTTAAATGACTTTATCTATCAGTAAATTAACTCTGGATAAAGTCATTATTATTTTAAAGTGATTAAAAATCAAAATGAGTAAAGTTTTTTTAAAAAAGGATAGAGATAAATCTCTTAAAAGAAAACATCCCTGGGTTTTTTCAGGTGCAATCGAACGCACAGATTCACAAATTAAAATTGGAGAAACTGTAAACGTAATTTCTTCTTCCGGAAAAATTATTGGCAAGGGAGCTTATTCGCCTGATTCACAAATAAGGGTTCGTATGTGGACTTTTAATCCGGATGAAGAGATTGACATGGCATTTTTTAGTAAAAAAATATCCTGTGCTATAAAACTCAGAAAGCAATTGATAAATAATTATACAAATGCCTACCGTATTATTAATGCAGAGAATGATGGATTGCCAGGTGTTGTTGTTGACAAATATAGCAAATATCTTTCCTGTCAGTTCCTTTCAGCAGGTGCGGAATTCTGGAAACAGGAAATTGTTAGTTGTCTGATTGAATTACTAAATCCGGTATCAGTTTATGAACGCTCTGATTCTGATGTAAGGTTAAAAGAAGGATTATCTCACAGCACCGGCTTACTATATGGTGAACCTGTTGCTGATCTTATAGAAATTGATGAAAATGGCTTGAAGTTTCTTGTTGATATAAAAGCTGGTCATAAAACCGGCTTCTACCTGGATCAAAGAGATAACCGTTTATTGCTCTCTTCATTCGTAAAAGATAAAACAATTTTAAATTGTTTCTCTTACACCGGGGCGTTTACTGTTTATGCCTTAAATAGCAGCGCAAAAGAAGTTACCAGCATTGATACTTCTTTAACAGCATTAGAAATGTTGAACAAAAATGTTGAACTAAATAATCTGCGTACCTCAAAATGGAATAATTTAAATGATGATACATTTAAAGTATTAAGAAAATTCAGGGATGAAAGAAAAACTTTTGATGTAATTATTCTTGATCCGCCAAAGTTTGCAGAATCTGTCAGTCAGATACAGCAGGCAAGCCGGGGATATAAAGACATAAACCTGCTGGCAATAAAATTATTAAATCCGGGTGGAACGTTGTTCACATTTTCCTGTTCCGGTCATATCACCCCCGATTTGTTTAATAAAATTGTTTCTGATGCTGCACTTGATTCTGGCGAAGAAGTAAGAGTTGTGAAGTATTTGACCCAATCAACCGATCATATTATTACACCAAATTTTCCAGAGGGGCTTTATCTAAAAGGATTGGTCTTAAAATCCATTTAGTTCTGTTATAATTAAATAAAACTACCTTTAATTGCCCTCAATCAAATAATATCCCTACTTCTCAGATATAAGAATTCATAAACTTTCCTCTTCTTCAAACTGATAAGTAAAATCAGTTATTAGCTTATTTTCAAAGGTTTTATAGAGATTTCAGCCCCAATTATTTGTGGAATATAATTTGAAAAGAATCACCTGAGAAAAAGAAAGGCACAACTCCCAATGTTCGAATTCAAATTTACCGAAGAACAAAATATGCTTCGTGAGATGGTTAAAGATTTCACAAATAATGAAATCAAACCAATTGCCGCAAAAATCGATACCGATGGAAAAATTCCTGACGACCTAATAAAAAAAATGGCAGAACTTGGATTAATGGGTGTATCATTTCCTGAAGAATATGGCGGAGGAGGCTTTGGTGAAGTTGGTTATTGTTTAATGCAGGAAGAAATCGGACGCGGATGTATGTCTACTGCAACCTTTATGGGTGCTCATCAATCTATTGGCGCTAATACAATATATTTAGGCGGCAGCGAGGAACAAAAGAAAAAGTTTCTCACTCCCCTTGCACAAGGAGAAAAAATTGCTGCATTCGGATTAACAGAGGCACAAGCTGGTTCCGATTCCTTCCATCTTAAAACTAAAGCTGATATTGAAGGTGACGAATGGGTAATAAACGGTGAAAAATTATGGATAACAAACGGTGGTATTGCCGATATAATTTCATTATTTGCGCGTACAGAAAAAGGTATAAGTGCATTCATAGTGGAAACTGATAAACCCGGATTTAAAGCCGGTCCACCAGAAAAGAAAATGGGAATACGCGGAAGTGTTACAAATGCACTTAGTTTTGAAAATGTCCGTATACCAAAAGAAAATCTCCTTGGAACAGATGGCCGTGGATTTTTGTTAGCAATGAAAACACTTGATGCAGGAAGATTGGGATTAGGCGCAGCCTGTCTTGGTGTTTCAAAAGAAATGCTGGAACTTTCTACAAAGTATGCTAAAGAGAGAGTACAGTTTGATCACCCGATCGCTCAATTCCAGGCTATTCAATTTATGCTGGCAGATATGGCAGTAATGATTTACAATATGGAATCTATTGTTTACCGCACTGCAACTGATTATGATTTACGTAAAGATATATCCAGACAATCTGCAATGGTTAAGTTATATTGTTCGGAAGCGTTAGATAGAGTTGTAGATTTTGCCGTACAGATTCACGGCGGTATGGGATACTCGCAGGAACTTTCAATTGAAAGATTTTACAGAGATTCCAGGATCAACAGGATTTTTGAGGGCACCAACGAAATTCAAAAAGGCATAATTGCCAGAGAAATAATTAAGAAAAGCGGAAAGTTTTAATAAAAAAATAAGAGCACGGAGATAAAAATGCCCGTAAAAAAAACAGCGAAAAAGGTGATAGTACCAAAAGCTAAACCGAAGGTTTCAAAACTTTACTACTATAGAATGATGTTTGACGATAACGAAAAGAAGAATTATATGAAAAGCTCTCTAACCCGCAAGCAGATTGAGAGATATATGAAAGCTTATGAAAAAGCTAATCAGAAATTTATTAATACTGAATTTGTACAGTATTTGAAAAAGTATGATAAGAAAGCAGAGATTATTGAAATAAGCGACATGTCGTACTGATACCTGCTGTCCTGCGTCGCTTTATTCGTCCCGGTTGAGACTGTTTCCTGCCTCCTTCAGTCCGGCCGGGAGTTTTTTATTTAAAGTATTATCATAAATCTTTTTAAGTTTTAGCGGTTGATTTTATTTAACTTTTTACCAGGAATAATTTTATGAAACATTTCTTACAAAACCTGCTATTCATCATCTTGCTTTCATCAATCTCCGTCAGCATTGCACAAGATAAAGGAGTTTTTGTTGAACCAAAGCCCGGCTTTTATGATGAGATACTGAAAGGCATAAAAGAGTTCAATGAAAAACCAAAGAAGGAAAGAAAATCCTTTAAGATGGATTTTACAGGAATGGATCTTCCCAAATCCATTAATGAATTTACTTATCAATGGCATACAGAAACAGTTTCCCAGGGGAATACCGGAACTTGCTGGTCATATGCCACAACATCGTTTTTTGAATCTGAAGTTTATAGGTTACATAACAAAAAAGTGAAACTCTCAGAAATGTACACAGCTTATTGGGAATATGTTGAAAAGACTAAACGATATATCAAAGAAAGAGGCAATTCAGAATTTGGCGAGGGATCAGAGGCTAATGCAGTTCCAAGAATATGGAAAGACTATGGAATTGTTCCTTTTGAGGCATACACCGGAATGCAGCAAGGACAAATATATCATGATCACAGTACAATGTACCGGGAAATGGATTCATACCTCAAAAACATAAAAGTCATAAATGCATGGAATGAAGAAGAGGCAGTTAAAACGATTATGGCCATAATGGATCATTACATCGGAGCACCTCCCTCGGAATTTGTTGTTGAAGGGAAGAAATATTCTCCAAAAGATTATTTGAAAAACTATCTGAAGCTGAACCTTGATGATTATATTGATATACTTTCAATAAAACAGCAACCTTACTGGAAACAGGTAGTTTATGAAGTGCCCGACAACTGGTGGTTCAGCGATATATACTACAATGTGCCTCTCGATGATTTTATGGCTATTGTTAAATCTGCAATTACAAATGGATACACCTTATCAATCGGCGGAGATGTAAGTGAAGCCGGTTATGACAGCTGGGCAAAGTGTGCTGTTGTACCAACTTTCGATATTCCCTCGGAATATATTAATGAAGATGCAAGGCAATTCCGTTTCAGTAATAAAACAACAACCGATGATCATGGAATTCATCTTGTCGGTTACCAAGTAAAGGATGGTCTAATGTGGTTCTTAATTAAGGATTCAGGAGCGGGATCAAGAAACAACGGTGATATAGGCTATTACTTCTATCACGAAGATTACGTAAAACTAAAGATGATGAGTTTTATGGTTCATAAAGATGCAGTACTAGACTTGCTTAAAAAGTTCAAATAGCTTCTTATCTTATTTTTAAAAGTGATTTTCTAATACCTTCGGGGTTGATATATTTTATGATAATACTGCAATCCTGAAGTATCTTTAACAAGCAATTCCTTGTTGTTTGTCAATCAATTGTTGGTGTAATGGGGTTGACTTTCTCATTAAAAATGTTAAATTATTATGCAACTCATTTAATATTATATCGATTAACAAACACGGATAGAATTTTTGAAATACACAGTATTAATTTTTGAGTTTTACTGATTGGGTTTGAGGTTTCTTCCAAAAGCAGGAGTACAGATGCTAAGATATTGAGACCACGATGTTTTATTAAACTTTTAAGTTTCCGCTCTCAAATCCAATCTATATTTTTTCTAATTTCAATTTTTAACCAGGCATTTTTCACACTGGAGCAGTTTATGAATTCATTTCATATTGTTGTAATTGGTAAC
>DATHSU010000312.1:0-2013 GCA_035463895.1 Ignavibacteriaceae bacterium
TCTATTAAACAACAATAAATGCTGTGATTTTAAACAGTTTTTTTATACTTAAATATTGCTAATCCATTAAATACAATTGCAAAGCCAGTTACTATTAAAAAGTGATAACGCAAATCCCAAAAGCCGCTGCCTTTTAAGACAATCATTCTCATTGCTTCAATCAAATAACGAACTGGATTAATATAAGTTAGATATTGTGCCCAATTCGGCATATTTTCAATGGGTGAAAACAATCCGCCAAGCAAAATAAAAATCAGCATAAAGAAGTAAGCTATAAACATTGCTTGCTGCTGTGTATCCGCATAGATTGAAGTTAGCAAACCAAACCCGAGCAAAGCAATTAGATAAATTCCTGCAAAAAGAAATCCAACCCAGAAACTTCCTTCGGGATAGATTCCATAAAGTACAAAGCTGATAATAAATCCTATTGTCAAAACAACTAAACCAAGTACCCAAAATGGAATTAGCTTACTTAAAATGAATTGATATTTTTTTATTGGCGAAACATTAAGCTGTTCTATTGTTCCAATCTCTTTTTCTTTTACAATGTTAAGTGATGACATCAGAAAACCTACCAAAGTAACAAGTAAAGCTAATATGCCCTGAACGATAAAAAATTTATAATCCATTTGTGTATTAAACCAGTTGGAGCTTGTTATATCAATTACTGGTATTGCATTTAATCGCGGCTGCTGAATCCATTTGATGCGCAAATCATTATTGTAATCTCTTAAGATAGTATTAGCATAAGCAACGGCAAGTCCTGCTGTTTGTCCGCTTATTGCATTTGCTGCAAACAAAACTTTTGTTTCATTTTCTCTAATCAGTTCGCGCTCAAATCCTTCTGGAATTTCAACAATCAAATCTGCTTTATCCTTTTCAACCTGATCTAATGCATCAGCGTATGTTTTGGAATAATCTACAAGTTGGAAATATCCGGAGGCGGTTAAATTATTTATCAGTTTTCTTGAATATTCGGAATGATCATTATCAACAACGCTAAGTGTAATATTCTTAATCTCATAAGTTGCAGCATAAGGAAGCAGAATAAGTTGGATAACTGGTAATGCAAAGATCATTCTTAGAATAAGCTTATCACGAAAGATTTGTAAAAATTCTTTTCTTAATAAAAATTTTAGAGTTCTCATTATAACCTGATCTTAAATCTTTTTATACTGATAATTAAAAATGTTCCGGTCATTGCTAGCAGAATCAATAATTCTTTCCAGATTAGTTCTATTCCAATTCCCTTTATCATTATATTTTTTACGATTATGATGTACCATTTTGCAGGTACTAAGTTGGACAGAACTTGCAGAATAGTTGGCATGTTTGCAATCGGAAATGCATAGCCGCTTAACATAACTACGGGAAGCATTAAGCCAAGCAGAGAAATAAGCATTGCGGCTTGCTGTGTTTCTGTTACAGTTGAAATTAGTATTCCGAGTGATAGCGCACAGAAAATATAAATAATTGTTGAAGCAATTAGTAAGAACAAACTTCCTTCAATTGGTAATCCAAGAACAAACACACTCAATATCAGTATCGTGGCTACATTTATCAATGATATTATAAAATATGGAATCACCTTACTTATAACCACAAGCCATGGCTGCATTGGTGAAACAAGAAGTATTTCCATTGTGCCCAATTCTTTTTCTCTTACGATTGCTATCGAAGTCATCATTGCAGAGATGAGTAAAAGAATCATTCCCATTACACCGGGTACTGAAGTGTAAGCACCTTTTAACTGCGGATTGTACAGCATCCGCATTTCTGTTTTAATAGTATAAGGTAATTTATTTTGCTGATTCAACTCATTTTGATAATCTCTTACAATCGAACTAATATAATTTGTAAGAGTAGTTGCCTGGTTTGGATCAGTTGCGTCTGCTATTATTTGAAGTTGGGCTTTGTTTGAATGTGATAATTCATTTTGAAAGTTGGATTGAAAAACTACTGCTAATTTTATTTTCCCGGTTTTAAAGGATTTTTCAATTTGATCATTTGATG
>DATHSU010000313.1:0-16455 GCA_035463895.1 Ignavibacteriaceae bacterium
CACGGCTTTGCCTTTCTTGCAGATGAGTATTACACTTCCGATGTAGCTTATAATGAGTTTTATTCGCTTGATGTTGAACCTCTTGAACGAAACATAACTACTCTGGTTGACTTTAATTCTAAATGGAAAGATTTGGTTGAAAAGGGAACTCCGATTCCTACTCCATCAACGAAAGAATTTAAAAATACTATCGGCGCTTTTGAAGGCGGAGGGTATGTTGAGAAAGGTGTTTACAGGCCAATGCAGGAATGCTCAATGAAATCAATTTTAGTGGATAAATTTTGTCCTGTATGTAAAAAAGCAATTCAGGATATGATAGATTTTTACGCAGAATAGTCTTTAACAAATACGAAAGCCTAGATTGGATCAGAAAAAATTAAATAGAACAATTGAAACCATAGCATCCCAAAAATTTCCTTCCGATGAAGAACTTTTAAAAACAGTTTTGAAAGAAATAGTTGGGGATTCGGCCATACAAAATGTGATTGGAGGAAGGATCTGGAAGTTAAAACCTGAACTGGCTGGATATAAACTTTTATATCAGTGTGGAAAAATTCAAAAACTTTTCGGAGATCTTATAATTAAAATAAAGGATTATCCCACTTTTGATTTAATTTCCAAAGAAAGAACGATACTGGGTAATGAAACTCATGAACTGCTGCGTAAAAAAGGCATCTTTAGATTTTCTGCATCAGGAGTTGGATTTAAGAGCAAGGTTGATGCAAAACCTTACTTTGATTACATACTTGCATTAAACAGCGAGTCAATGGATGAAGAGCTTAGAGTTACATTGAGTATAATTGCAACCGCATTAACTTCTCAAATAAAACAGCGCCGTTACTCAGCCAGTGTAAGTAATCTTAGAGCGGATATTGATAAAGCAAGACAGCTCCAGAAAAGTATTCTTCCAGAGCACGAATACAGATTTTTTAATTACGATATCTACGGATTAACTGATCCTGCAGAAATTGTTGGCGGTGATTTCTTTGACTATTTGGAAATTGGCGACAGCAAAGAAGTTTTTGGTATTGCACTTGGAGATGCCGCAAGCAAAGGTGTTGCAGCCGCTGCCGAAGCAATGTATCTCTCCGGTGCTTTAAGAATGGCAAGTAATTTTGAAATTAAAATTTCTCCTTTGATGCAGAGAATGAATCAGCTTGTAAATAAAATTTTTGAAGACGATAAATTCATTTCACTCTTTTATGGTGAGTTGATTGCTGATGAAAAAGGATTATTCCTTTTTGCTAATGCCGGTCATAATCCTCCATTATTTTTGAAATCTAAATCCAATAAAATTGAATATCTGGAACCCACCGGACCGGTTCTGGGCCCTGCACCTCATTCAAAATATACAATTGCAAACGTAAGTTTTGATATAGGGGATATACTGGTAATATATTCGGACGGAATAACTGAGGCAGTAAATAATAGTTTTGAAGAATTTGGCGAAAAGAATTTGTCAAAGGTACTGCGCAGAAATATGAAAAAAACACCGAAAGAAATTACTTATGCAATCATTGATGAAGTAATTAAATTTTCTAAAAACGGAAAATACTCCGATGATAAAACCCTTGTTGTTGTAAAGAGAGTTAGATGATATAACATTTTAATATTCAGGAGAGGAATATGCTTAATTCTATATATCCATTTGATAATTCAGTTATTAAATCTTATGAAGAGATGAAAGACAGTGAAGTAGATTCAATTCTGGAATCATCGCAGCAGGCTTTTGAGAGCTGGAGAAAAACACCTGTCTCTCAGCGTGCGTTACTTCTGAAAAATGCAGGATCAGTTTTACGTAATAACATTAAAGAACATTCTGAAATAATGACCATTGAAATGGGTAAACCAATAGCACAATCCAGAGCTGAAGTGGAAAAATGTGCATGGGTTTGTGACTATTATTCTGAAAATGCAGAGAGTTTTTTGAAGGATGAAATAATTCCAACAGATGCAGCAAAAAGTTTTATAAGTTATCAGCCGCTTGGAGTTATTCTTGCTGTCATGCCTTGGAATTTTCCATTCTGGCAGGTTATTCGATTTGCGGCGCCTACACTTATGGCAGGTAATACAGGTTTGCTGAAACATGCTTCAAATGTTACAGGTTCAGCACTGGCACTAGAAAATATTTTTAAAAAAGCCGGCTTTCCAGATAATGTTTTCAGAACGCTTGTTATTTCATCACCTCATGTAAAAAGAGTTATTGAAAATCCAATTGTTAAGGCGGTCAGTATCACAGGAAGTGTTCCAGCCGGAAAAGCAGTTGCTTCAGCTGCCGGTTCAGTGCTAAAAAAATGTGTGCTTGAATTAGGAGGAAGTGATCCTTACGTAGTTCTTGAAGATGCTGATCTTGATTCAGCTGCCGATTTGTGTGTTACATCCAGATTAATTAACGGCGGACAAAGCTGTATATCTGCAAAACGATTTATCATAGTCGAATCGGTATTTGACAAATTTGAAAAACTTTTTGTAGAAAAAATGGCAATGAAAAAAATGGGTGATCCATTTAATGAGTCTAATGATATTGGTCCCCAGGCAAGTATTCCTTTGAGGGACGAACTTCATGATCAGGTTTTAAGATCAGTTAAAGCCGGAGCAAAGCTTCTACTTGGCGGTGAAATTCCTAATGGGAAAAATGCTTTCTATCCTCCAACTGTGCTAACCAATGTAACACCCGGAATGCCGGCATTCGACGAAGAATTATTCGGACCGGTTGCTGCATTGATAAAAGCAAAAGATAAAGACGATGCAATTAAATTAGCTAATCAGACTATCTTTGGTTTGGGTGCTGCGGTATTTACTAATGATGTTAAAAATGGTGAGCAAATTGCTAAAGAAGAATTGCACGCAGGTAATTGTTTTGTAAACCAGTTTGTAAGATCAGATCCGCGGTTACCATTTGGCGGTGTTAAAGAATCAGGCTATGGCCGCGAATTATCTCCATTTGGTATTAAAGAATTTGTTAATATTAAAACTGTTTATGTTAAATAAGCGGAAGTTCAAGTGCAATCTTGCCATCGAAAGTAGGCTTGAGTATAGTTGAATGATCGTTTATAAAGTTAGACCCTGAAATCAATTCTGTAATAGCGCAATTTTATAATTTTGTAATTTTATGAGCTGTTGGACTTTTATTAAAAATTTGCTTATAAAACCACTGGATACATTAACTTTTTTCTAAGGTTGATAAAGTGGATACATTAAATGTTTTTCAACATCTTAAAATCAGTCCTGAACCGCTTTTAGAGTCAGGTGATCTGTTTACAATTCTTCAGGGACTTGGAGCAGTAATTTTTATTGGACTGCTTATTGGATTGGAACGTGAACATTCACGTTCAAAAGATCAGAAAATATTTGCCGGAATAAGAACTTTTCCTTTAATAGGAATACTGGGATTCTTAACAGCACTTACATCTTCCTTAACTTCTGAATGGGTTTATGTTGCTGTGATGTTTGGTTTTTCCGGGCTTTTGATAACAGCCTATCTTACTGCTGCAAAAGACGGCAGACTTGGCGGAACTTCTGAAGTATCAGCCCTTCTTGTTTTTATTCTCGGAACTATGGTTTATTACGGATATATACTCCTTCCGGCAATTATAGCAATTGTTATAACCATCTTTCTTTCACTTAAAATTCAGCTTCACACTTTTGTAGGTAAAATTAGTGGCGAAGATATATTTGCTACTCTTAAGCTTGCAATCATTTCGATAATCATTCTTCCGTTATTACCTGACAGAACATTTGGTCCATTTGATGTTTTAAATCCGCGTCTTATTTGGTATATGGTAATATTTATAAGCGGAATAAGTTTTGTTGGATACTTTTTTATCAAACTACTTGGTAAAGATAGAGGAATAATTTTAACAGGACTATTGGGAGGATTGGTTTCAAGCACTGCTGTTGCTTTTTCTTTATCGAAAAAAAGTGTTCTGCAGCCGCTGCTATCATATAATTATGCAATTGGTATTGTGCTGGCTTCTACTATGATGTTCATTCGTGTTTTTATAATTGTACTGGTTTTGAACAGTGCCTTGGTTTCTAATTTGTGGATTCCGCTCTTAATTTTTACAATAGCAGGATACATAATCAGCCGGATCATGTACAAAAAGGAATCTAAGAATGATTTAACCGATATTGAAATTAGTAATCCATTTGAACTTAAGTCGGCTTTTTTATTCGGGCTTTTATTTGCGGCTGTAATATTTGGAGCTAAAGCTGCCCAGGTTTACTTAGGCGATCAGGGAATTTATGCTGCAAGTGCACTTGCCGGTTTAACCAGTGTTGATGCCATTGTTCTTTCTATTTCCAAATTATCAACTGAAAATTTAGTTTTTCTGGTAGCTGAAAAAGCGATAATTATCGCTCTTATTTCAAACACGATTGTAAAAATTTTGATTACAGTAATTTGGGGTTCTATTGAACTTAGAAAAGCTGTAATTAAAGGTCTTGGTTTTGTCTTAATCATACCTCTTATTTATTTAATTACTCTTTTTATTTTTTGAATAGAAATAAGTGAATAACTATAAATTGATAATACAATACGATGGGACAGAGTATGCCGGTTGGCAGATTCAGAATGAAACCAGAACAATTCAGCAGACAATTACAGATTCTATTGAAACTATTACAAAAGAGAAGGTTAATCTTATCGGTTCAGGTAGAACTGATTCCGGTGTACACGCTTTAGGTCAGGCAGCAAATTTCAGAATTGGAATTGAACTGGATCTTTACAAATTTAAGCATTCACTGAACGCGGTTCTTCCAAATGATATATCTGTTTTATCAATCCAAAAAATCCATGAAAGTTTTCATGCAAGGTTTGATGCTAAGAAGAGAACTTATATTTATCTTATTTCTAGATATAAATCGCCATTTTTCAGAAAGTATTCTTACAGCTTTCATGGGGAACTGAACCTCCCGCAACTTAACACGATCAGTAAATTATTTCTCGGTGATAAAGATTATACATCATTCACTAAAAAGAACGATAAAATTGATAACAAGGTATGTGAAGTTTTTAATGCTGCATGGTATGACAAAAATGAATTGATTGTTTTTGAAATTTCTGCAAACCGTTTTCTACACGGAATGGTTAGAACCATTACAGGTACAATTTTGAAAGCATCTGAAATTCAAAACAGTAAAGAATATATTGAAAAAATGTTCTCGGAAATGGACAGAGAATCAGCCCCGATGGCTGTTCCTGCCAATGGATTATTTTTATTTAAAGTGGAATACTAAATGGAGTATTTAGCAGGTCTTCACGAAAAAGTAACTCATTTTCCCATAGCTTTTCTTGCAGTATATCCTATAATAGAACTAATTGCTGTATTATCTAAAAAGGAATTTTTTGGTAAAGCGGCTTTTTTATTTTTGTTTATTGGTGTGATTGGAGCACTTATGGCAGTTCTTACAGGAAATCAGGCTTTTACTATCAACGATGATTGGAGTAAGGAAAGTTTAAGAATATTCAATCAGCACGAAATTAATGCTAACATAACAATCTGGTTGTTTACTGCTTTATTAATTTTTAGATATTTTCTTTCGGTTAAAAGAAAATTATCAAACCTATTACATATATTGATTTTACTAACTGCTTTAACCGGACTTTATTTTATTTATCAAACAGGGAATTATGGAGGCGAACTGGTAAAAAGTAAATACCGGAATTCAATTATTGAAGAAAAAACTTCTGACTCTTTATGAATTTTTGTTAAGTATTTTATTTCTTAATTTTGGATTGATATGATAAAAGAAAAAAACATCGTAATAGTTTTACTGATACTGTTATTTAGTGGAATCGCAGTTTCACAAACCAGATCAGGCAATAAGGCACAAGGTTTTTTTCTTGGCTTTGGTGTTGGACCAAGAGTACCGGTTTTAGATTTTTCCAACCAGAGTGATCTTGGTTATGGATTTAATATTGAAATTTCGTACGCAGACACAGATGTACTCCCAATATTTTTATTTGCCACTGTTGGTTTTGAACAATACCCAGGTTCGCAGGATTATTATAAAGAGACTGATTATTCAAATTTTCATACCAACTCTCTTCCGGTTACGCTGGGAGGACGTTTTTATTTTTCTCCGCTAGTAGAAAATATTTTTCTGCTTATGCCGTTAATACAGGCTTCTGTTAATTTTAATTATTATGAAAAACTTCACCAATTTAAAGCTGGTTCCGGCAGAAATAATTTTTTAGAAGATAAATCAAAATTCGGATTTAGTACAGGCGCAGGAGTTTCAATGTTTATGATGGAATTACTTGCATCTTATAACTACTATGAGCTTAATCAATTTGTTTCATTAGATCTAAAAGTAAGAATACCTTTATTTGTAAAATTTTAAGAGAAGAAAAATGGAATACAAAAATTTACTCCTCGAAGTCAAAGAAAACATAGCTGTAGTTACAGTAAACAGACCTGACAAGCTCAATGCACTTAATAAGGAGACGATTCTCGAATTTCGGGCAATGTTTAAAGAATTAAGAGGAGCAGATAATGTGCACGTTATAATTTTAACCGGCAGCGGCGAAAAAGCATTTGTAGCAGGTGCCGATATTAAAGAGATTAACGAACTGGATGTTTTATCTGCTAAGAAGTTTTCGGAGCGCGGGCAGTATGTTTTCAATTACATCGAGAATATGAATAAACCGGTTATTGCCGCAGTAAATGGATTTGCTCTTGGCGGCGGATGTGAGCTTGCTCTTGCTTGTCATATCAGACTTGCATCGGATAATGCAAAATTTGGACAGCCGGAAGTCAATCTTGGAATTATCCCCGGTTACGGCGGAACACAAAGATTAACTCGTTTAGTTAACTCCGGCAGAGCTATGGAAAGCATTTTAACCGGTGATATGATCGATGCAAATGAAGCACTTAGAATAGGATTAGTAAACCGTGTGTATCCGCAGAATGAATTAATGAATAAAACATTTGAAATGGCTAAGAAGATTGCCTCTAAAGGTCAGAACGCAATCCGTTTTGCTATTAAAGCTGTTATTGCTGCAAACCAGGTTTCGGCTAAGGAAGGTCAGAATTATGAAGCGAGTCTTTTTGCTCTTTGTTGCGGAACAGAAGACTTTAAGGAAGGTACTTCTGCCTTTCTTGAAAAACGCAAGCCAGATTTTAAGAATAAGTAATTTTCTTTAAAAGAGTTTGATGAACACACAACAGAGAATTCTTGCTTCACTTTTTGTATTGGCAATTCTTTTACTGGCCGCTAACATTTTAGTTGGAAAAGTTTTCCAAACTGAAAACACAATTGTATCACCACGATCACTTTCTGCCAAAGAAGTTGATTCACTTTTTCTGACTGCTTTTAAGAGTTTTGGTCTGGAACCTTCGATTGTTAAAAAACAGAAAATTCAAGAAGTAAAAATCGATTCTGATTATCCATCCTACTCTTTTAATTTGCCTGGCGATTTACCAATACCAGTATTTATATCAGAACTCAATGAATTGTTCACATCTTATGATGTAGAAGTGCTTTCCGAGGAAAAGATAAATTCAGGAAGAACATTGATTACTGTATTTTCTGAAAATGAAATTAAACTTGCTGCTAATGTAGACTATAACCGTGAGATGAAAAGAGAATCTGCAGCAATCGGATTTTTAATTCACATTAATGATAATACCATTAAGGCAGATATTGATAATTTAGTTAATATACCGGAACCTTTTTCATTACTATTCACTCCATCTTTAGTTATGAAGTCTTTTATTTCAGGTAATGGAAATTCAAACAGGCAATTTGCTCTGCTATTAGGTGATGAAACAATTGATCTTGATTATAAATTCGAGTCTGGTTATTCAGAGCGCAGATTAAAAAGTTCTGTACGGAATTTGCTAGGATCTTTTGCTAAAGCTGTATTTTTTGTAATTGATGACAATTCAACTTTTTCCAACTCAAAAATTTATCCTTTTGTTGAAAAAGAATTTTTAGACAGAAAAATTATACTACTAAAGAAAAGTGAACTCAATCTTGTTTCAAGTTCTGTGTCAAATGTCGCGGATCAATTTAGAGATATGCTGAATAAAGCAGATAATGATTCTTCCATTTTACTACTGTGCACCCCTGAGGATTTTATTAAGCTTCTTCCCGAAATAAGAAGTTTCAGGAAAATTGGTTACAAATATTCCGTTCCCTCGGACATAGTAATAAACCTATAAATTATTAACTCCCGATTTTTATTCCAAAGTTAAAATTCCTCATCAGGTATTAAGATAAATAATACCACAGTATATAAAGATCAGAGTATTTTTCCTTTATCATCAACCTCAATTATTTCTATTCTGGTTGACTTTAAAGAACTTTCAAGTTTACCTTTATCACCAACTATCACGCAAAAAGCTTTATCTGGCAGAATCAAGTCCTGAGCAGAATTTTTAATCTGTTCAGAGGTTACATTGCTTACATTATCAATATAACTGTTAAAAAAACTGTTCGGCAGGGAATGGATAACCTTAGTTGCAAGATTTCCTGTTATTTGTCTGTATGTTTCAAAGTTTGAAGGAAACTTTTTTATGATGGATGATTTTGCAAATTCAAGCTCTGCGTCTGAAACGCCATTTCTGATATTTTCAAGTTCAGAATATATCTCATTTATTGCATCAACAGTATTTTCATTGCTTACCGATGTGGATACATAAAAGAATGCGGAATCTTTGAGATAACTGAAACTGGAAAATGCTCCGTACGTATAGCCTTTGGCTTCTCGCAAATTAAGATTTATTCGGCTTGTGAATTGTCCGCCTAGAATTGTATTCAATAATAATCTGGGAAAGAAGCTATAGCCGTTTCGTTTAACCGAAGAATGACCTATCCTTATTTCACTTTGAACTGAATCTTTTTTATTAAACAAGAATATTTTTTTCTTTTCAAATGCATTATCATAAGCTAATTCTGTTTTCTCCACTGATGAGTACCAATCACTAAAGTAGTGTTGTATGACTTTTATGAAATCTTCAAATCCAGAATTACCAGCAGCAACAATATGCGAATTAGAAGGAGAAAACTTTCCAGAATAATAATTTTTCAGATCATCGATTTTAAGGTTTTGAATATCTTCAATATAACCTAATGAAGGATAGGCGTAAGGATTATTTTCACTAAAGACAAGATATTCCAATATTCTTTGAGCAGTAAAATCTGGTTCATCAGAAAGTTGTAAAAGTCTTGTTAATACTTTACGCTTCTCCCTTTCAAAATCCAGCTGTCTGAACTCTGGTTTTAGTAAGACTTTAGAAAATAAATTAAGTGAACTTTCAAGATGTTCAGTTAGTGTTTGGAGTTTTAGGTTAATTGATTCATCATCGGAATTAACCGTAAAATTTGAACCAAGAGTATCAAAAGCATCACTGATTTCCAGGGCAGATAAGCCATCGGCGCCTTCATCCAAAACCATAGAGGTAAGATTAGACAATCCCTTTTTACCAGCCGTATCAAATTTACTGCCGCATTCAATCATCAGGTTCAATCTTGTTATTGGCAGTTTTTCTTTCTGAATATATATTATTCTCAATCCGTTATCGAGGGTTTCCTCCTGGATTTCAGGAAGATTAAAGAAAATTTCTTTTTCGGATTCAGGTTTTATTTTTCTGTTTATCATCAGCTGTTCTTCTTATTTGATATTACTCTTAACTCCACAAATGGATTTAAAAGATATTTTCTGCAAACATCAGATACATCTTTATTTGTAATTTTATTATAACGAATCAGATCAAAATTAAATTTATTCGGTTCATTTAAATAAAAATTATACATATTCAACCGGTCTGCAATGTTATCAAGGCTTTGCATTGAATAAATATAACCGGCTTTAATACTGTTTTTAGTTTTTATGAGTTCTTTTTCTTCAACTCCGCGTTTTATAATAGTTCCAATTTCATCAAATATGATTTGTTTCAGCCTGTCGAGTGCAATACCTGGTTTTGCAGTAGAAATTATCATAAACATTCCTCCGAATTTTCCTGAAAATTGGAATGCAGAAACATCCTGCGAAATCTCCTCATCGAATACCAGTTTTTTATATAATCTTGAATTTTTTGAGCCGCTAAGAATATCCGCCAGAACGTCAAGTGCAGGGTCATCGGTAGAATAAATTTTATCAGTATGCCAGGCAAGATATAACCTGTCAAGCTGGACATTATCCGGATGTTCAACAACAATATTTTTATTTATTCTAATATCAGTTATGGCTGGTTCTTTTTTTTGAAGGGAGGGTATTATAGATCCAAAATATTTATCAACCAGATCTTTTGTTTTATTTAATTCAATATCTCCTGCAATTACTAATGTTGCATTATCCGGAGTATAATGCATTCTGAAAAAATCCTGTACATCGGCGAGGGTATAATTTTTTATATTATCAAGATAACCGATTGTAGCCCAGCTGTAAGGGTGGCCTTCAGGATACAGATTTTCCAGAACTAATTCCCAAGCTAATCCGTAGGGTTGATTATCGTACCGTTCAAGCCGTTCGTTGGCCACAACACTTTTTTGGTTATCCAGTTTTTCCTGAGTTAGAGCACTTAAAAAACAGCCCATTCTATCCGATTCCAGCCATAAAGCCAATTCAAGTGAGTTGGAAGGAAGTTTTTCGTAGTAATTTGTTCTATCAAAGTTTGTTGAACCGTTTAATGTACCGCCAGCTTCCTGAATATATCTGAAATGCATTTCTTTAGGAACATTTTCCGAACCCTGAAACATCATATGCTCAAATAAGTGAGCAAGGCCTGTTTTACCTTTTTCCTCATAGGCTGATCCGACTTTGTACCAGATGTTTACCGATACCAAGGGCAGGGAAGTCTCTTTATGTAAAATAACTTCAAGTCCGTTATTAAGATTATATTTTTCGTAAGGAAGATTTAATAATTCCATATATATTAATAATAATTATAACTCATTTTACATTGATTAAGCAATTGATATTTAAAACAATTCTTCATTACTATTTCAACATCAAATATTTAATTATTTGTTTGTACGGCACTAATACTCTCTTAGCACAGCTTGAATGCGTTCCAGTTTGCCGTCAATATTTTGTTTTTGTTTGATATTAAGAATTTTACACAACAAGGGATAAATATCAATATTAAGTACAGTTCCTGTCTTATATCCTTCCTTAAATGATGGGCCTATTGCGTAAAAAACACCATGCATATCTATATGAAAGTTATCATAACCATGATTACCCAAACTGGATTTATCACCGTAATACCAGGACGAAGTTTTATTTGTTATCAATGACCATCCCGGATCAGCAATAATAATTATGTCTGCCAGCAAGTGCGAAGCTGAAAAGTTATAATGCTGTGGTATTTCATCTTTCAAGTAAACTCTATAGTTATTTTGTTTTTCTTTCAGTTGATTATAAATCAAGTCAATTCCATCATTTTCAGGATAGATAAACATAAAGGGACCATCATCCAGGCTTTTATAAGAACCGTTGGAAACTATCTCATCAATATTAATAACTCTTTGATTTGATATTTCATTCATCCCGTGGTCAGAAACTACAATAATATTATTGCTATCGAATAGTTTAATTTCCTTTAGTTTTTCGAACAGGATATTTAGCAGTGAGTCCAGACTCATTATAGTTTTATTTATTCCTTTAGAATTTGGACCGTATTTATGTCCATCTGTATCTGATGCATCAAAATAAAGTGTAATGAATTTAGGCCGTTCGTTAAGCGGTAGTTTAAGCCATTCAATTACTCCCTCAATTCTTTCCATATAAGGACGATCATGCTCATAGTAATGGAAATAGTTTGGCCTTCTATACTCAATATCAATTTCTGAACCCGGCCAGAAATAACTGGCGGTTACCATTCCTTGTTTTCCGGCAGTTTCCCATATTGCTTCACCCTTATACCAGCGGCTGTTTTCAACTGCTGTCCTGTTGCTTAAAGAAAAATATTCATCAAAAAACGGATCATACATATTATTAGATATCAAACCGTGATTTTGCGGATAAAGACCTGTGACAATGGAATAATGATTAGGAAATGTTTTTGAAGGAAACGAAGGCTGCAGCGATAAGGCCGAACTACCCTTCTCTGAAATCATTTCAAAAGTTGGTGTTATGCCTCTATTCGGGTAATCCCATCTGAATCCATCGAAGGAAATAAGAATGCTATAAGGAGTATAATTCTGTGCAATTGTGCTCGAAAAAACAAAGGCAATTATTGGTAAAATTACACGAAAAATAGATAAAGAAGGTTTCATAAAAAAATCTCACAATCAGTAAAAAGAATACTACAAAAATAGCTCATTTTTAGGTCTTTTTCAGATCAGTATGTTAAGAGAATATTATTTTTAAAATAAAACTTGCATGACTACCATATTATTCAAGATATTTACAGTTGTTGATTTAAAAATTTGCTCTAAAAACATGACTGAAGCCTACAACTATTTCTGCTCAAATAATTATCCAAACATCTATAATTTATTTTATTCATTAATTAAGGAGATAATATGAAAAAACGCTTTACTATCCTTAGCATCTTTGCAGCAATTCTGCTCGGAGTATTTGTGTCAAATATTCCCGTTCAGGCGCAAGGTTTAACAACTGCTGCATTGAACGGAACTATTATTGATGCTAAAGGCGAAGCATTACCAGGTGCAAACGTACTTGTGGTGCACTTACCATCTGGTACTCAATACGGAACCACAACCCGTCTTGATGGTAAATTTAACGTTCAGGGATTAAGACCCGGCGGACCTTACAGAATAACAGCTTCCTATGTTGGTTATCAATCCCAACAGTTGGAAGAAAGTTATCTTGAATTGGGTCAGAATTTAACAGTTGATTTTATACTTCCTGAAAGTGCTATTGAATTCGGTGAAGTTACAATAACTGCAGAGAGAGATGCTTTATTCTCATCATCAAGAACAGGTTCTTCACAGCATGTTTCCAGAAAACAGGTTGATGATGTACCAACAATCAGCAGAAGATTTCAGGACTTCTCAAAGTTGTCCCCCTTATTTTCCGGAACAAATCTTCAGGCTGCAGGTCGTAGTAACAGATACAATAATATTCAAATAGACGGTACACAGTACAACGACCTTTTCGGTTTAGGTGGCAGTGGTACTCCAGGTGGACAGGCAGCTACTAATCCTATAAGTCTTGATGCTATTCAGGAATTCCAGGTTGTTATTGCTCCTTATGATGTCCGCTATAATAGTTTTACAGGCGGTGGTATAAATGCAATCACGAGGGCTGGAACTAATAAATGGACAGGTTCTGCTTACTTCTATGGTCGTAATCAGGATTTAGTTGGTAAAAGTCCTACTGACAGAGACCAGGTTAAATTTGAAGAATTCAAAGAATACCAGGTTGGTTTCCGTCTTGGAGGTCCAATACTTGAAGATAAGATTTTCTTCTTCTTAAACGGTGAACTTACTCAGGATAACAGACCTTCTGAAAACGTATCATTATCTGCAAGAGCAAGCAATGATTCGTTAGCCAAAGAAATGGCTCGTATTCTTCAGGAGAGATGGGGTGTTAATCCCGGTAGTTATTTAACTTCAGATATTGACAGACCAAGTAACAAAATATTTGCAAGGTTAGATTTTAACCTTTCAAGAGACCATAAATTAACTTTACGTCATAATTTCGTTGATGCAAGTAATGATATTCTTGCTAGTCGCAGTGCTACTAACAGACTTTCCTTCGACAGTTTTGCTTATAGATTCAACTCAATGACAAATTCCACCGTTGCTCAGTTGAACAGCAAATTCGGCGATAAAATGGCGAATGAATTAATTATAGGTTATACTTCAATTAGAGATGACAGAAGCGGTAGAGATGGTGTCGACATACCTGAAATTGAAGTGAGAGAATCTGGTTTAACTATGACCGCAGGACCGGACAGATTTTCTTCAGCTAATGAATTAGATCAGGACATATTGGAAGTTACTAACAACTTCTCATACTTTGCCGGAGATCATATTATTACTGTTGGAACTCACAATGAGTTCTTCTCATTTAGAAATCTCTTTATCAGATCATTTTTTGGATATTATGTTTTCAACGGTCTGGCTGATCTGGATGCGGGTAATGTTGCTGATTATCAAAGAGCTTTTTCAAGGGATCCAAACGATCCAAAGAAATCTGCGGAGTTTAGTGTTGCTCAATTTGGTTTCTATCTGCAGGATGAGTGGACTGTTACTCCAAGATTGAGATTAACATTCGGTGTTAGAGTTGATATTCCAACATTCCCTGAAACACCTGAAAAAAATGACTCAGTATCTGCCTATTTCCCGGGTTATTCAACTGAAGATATTCCAAGTGGAAATTTATTGTGGTCACCAAGATTTGGATTTAATTATGATGCCACTGGCGACAGAACAACTCAGATCAGGGGTGGTCTTGGAATGTTTACAGGTCGTATTCCATACGTATGGATGTCAAATAACTTTGGAAATACCGGTACATTATATGCGGAAGTTAGAGGCAGCGGTGTTCCTTTTGTAACAGATGTAAATAACCTTCCAGGTCCTGGAGATGCCGGATTGTCTGCTAATTTCAGATCAGAAATAAATCTTGTCGATCCTAACTTTAAAATGCCTCAGCTCTTAAGATTCAATCTTGGCGTAGATCAGCAATTACCATTGGGAATTGTTGGAACTTTTGAATTCCTTTATTCTCATGCAATTAATGATCTTGTTTATACAAAAGTTAATCTTAATCCACAATCAGCTGAAGATCCTGATGATGGAAGACCAATATTTGGTGGTACTAATAGTGGTGGAGGTAACTTTTTTGATATGCTCTATCTTACTAATACAAGTTTAGGCTATCAATATAACTTCGTTGCGCAGTTCCAAAGAAATGTTGTAAGAGGATTAGGTTTCAATGCAGGTTACGTTTTCGGAAGAGCTTATGATGAAAACAGTGTTAATTCATCACAGGCAAGATCACAAATGAGATATAATCCTATTGATGGAAATCCAAATGCTCCAAGGCTAACTACATCTCTTTATGAAGTTGCACACAGAATTTATGCTTCAGTTTCTTATACCGCTGAATTCTTCCAGAATGCACCAACTACCCTCTCTGTTTTCTATAATGGACAAAGTGGTCAGCCATTTTCTTATATAGTTAGAGGAGATATGAATGGTGACGGATTTGATTTCAATGATCTTTTCTACATACCAAGAAACTCAAGTGAGATACTCCTGGGTACAATTTCTGGTGGTGCTTATGTTCCTGCTTCAGATGCTGACTATGAAATGTTGTTCAGTTTCATTGAAAACGATCCTTATCTAAGTCAGAATAAAGGTAAGATTGCTTTAAGAAATGGAGCAAGAAATCCTTGGACAGATATATTTGATATAAGAATTGCTCAGGATATTCCGATTTACGGAACACACAGAATACAGCTAACGTTTGATATTCTAAATGTTCTCAATCTTCTTGATAACACACTTGGCTGGCAGGAATCTGTATTTAGTACATATAATATAGTTAATTATCGAGGTCGTGTTGGTGGAAGATCTGTTTACAGCTTGGATACCGGTGGACAGAGTGATCCATTTGCGCCAGATAATATTAACTCTCGCTGGGCTATGCAGTTCGGTTTGAGATATGCATTCTAAAAAGATCAACTGGTCCTAAAATTAAAAAGCCCTTAGAGATTTCTAAGGGCTTTTTTATTGATTACGTATAAGTTTTAATATTTACTTTAATATAAAAGTTTCAATATTCTATCCGGCCTTATTGATCCTAAAAGTTTAAATAGCTGTGAAAAAGGAATATCTCTATCCCACGAAAACAATGTAATAAAAGCTTCACCTACCACTAAATCTTTTGGTACAAATCCCCATGATCTGCTATCCTGACTGTTATCTCTGTTATCTCCCATCATAAAATAATAATCTTTTTTAAAGACATAAGATGATACAGGCATTTCATTAATAGTAACAACATTATTTTTTACATCAACAACTCTTTCGCCATACTCGCGGTCAATTGTTGTTCTCCAATGTTCAACATTATAAATGTTAAGCGGTATTTTCATTCCTTTTTTGGGAATAACAAGCGGTCCATAATTGTCTCTGTTCCATGGCATATCTTTTGGAAAGATATCATACTCTTTATATCCTTTTGGAAGCGGTTTCATGTTATTTCTGTTGTAAGAGTCATAGTACTTAATGAATGGCGGACGCCAGAATTCTTTTCCATTCACAAAAACAACTTTGTCAATTATTTCAACTGTATCTCCAGGCGTGCCAATACAGCGCTTAACATAATTTATTCCTTTTTCATTCGGCACCAGTTGATCCCTATCCCCGGGGTATTCAAAGACCACAATATCTTTTGGTTTAGGATCTTTAAATGCAGGAAGACGAAAGTAGGGAAGTTCAATTTCAGTAAACGGTATATATTTTGGCGAAGATGAGCCGTAAATAAATTTATTTACAAGTACAAAATCGCCTACAAGAATTGTT
>DATHSU010000314.1:0-2223 GCA_035463895.1 Ignavibacteriaceae bacterium
ATTGGCCAGGGTCGGGTGCAGAGATATACAGCCAGATTAATAATATAGCACCAATTAAAATAAAAGCTAATGTTGTTTGTTTGTCCATTTAAAACCTTGTTAAAATCCCGAGCTCATGATCTGAAAGTTTTTTCGGCCAGGTGAATGCTGTTTTTTAAGAGAAGAAATAATATTACGTCTCATTTTTTATTCTATCCAGAAGTTCTAAAACCGATGGCATAAACTCGTGGAGTTTTATAAACTCATTTTTACTCTCACTAAGGTAGTATGGTGAGACGATTATTCTTAGGTTCGATTTTTTTTCTATGCAAAGATCAATAACAGGATGTTTATTTAACCGGTAAGATTCCCTTACCAGTCTTTTAACTTTATTTCTCCACACTGCCGTTCCTGCTTTTTTGGCGACAGCCACAGCTATTTTTACCCCTGGATTTTCTAAGTTCTGCTCGAATAAAAATATAGCTTTTAATTTTTTATCTGAAGAAATTATTGTCTTGCCGAACTTATAAACCCGGTCGAATTCTTTTTTATTCTTAATTCTTTCCTCACTGGAAAGAGAAAATCTTTTCAATTCAAAATTTATTCGTCGCTAACAGTTAATTTCTTTCTTCCTTTAGCACGCCTGCTGGCAAGAACCCGTCTGCCATTTTTTGTCTTCATTCTTTCACGAAAACCATGCTTATTTTTTCTTTTCCTGTTGCTCGGTTGAAACGTTCTTTTCATTTTTTGCTCCTAATTATCATATAAAGTCTGCAAATATATTGGTTGACTTAAAAACTTACAACATTATACGCCATCTATTTGCTTTGAAAAAAACAAGTAAGCTGAAATTGAGACCTGAGTCAACGAATTAATTTGCAGGGTAAGCCATATATCTCTATTTTTTGTCCGGGAGAAGTGAACAAATATTATGTTGATAACTTGTTGAAAATGTAGTTTTGTGAAAACGTTTCACACCCTTTAATGCTGTGTTTTTGTTAAATGTTTAATGCAAAAATGTTCATCAACATGAAGTTGTGTCTGCTAAACCATTAAAATTGTTCGTTTTATGGGCTTTTACATGATGTTAACAACTTGTGAGTAATTTTCTGATCTCTTTTCCCTAATTCATATATTTTGAAATTTCGACAAACTATTTCTCAAATTTTCTGTGGATAACTTAAAAATCTCAATAGAAGATAGTACTATTCTCAGCCCTCCACAGGTCTGGAAAAATTGTCTTACCCGAATTAAGGAAAATGTAACCTTAATGACTTATAACACATGGTTTTTGCCTATTAGACCTGTTGAGATAAATGATTCTACCCTTAAAGTTCAATTGCCGAGTCAGTTTTTCTGGGAATGGATAGATGAACATTATAGCGCTCTGATTCATAAAGTACTTGGCGAGGTTCTGGGACCCGGATCGAAACTTACTTATATAATTAACGACGATCTCTCAAAAATGGATGGTGATTCATCAGAAAATATTAATTTAATTAGAACGATTTCACCTGCAGTAAAGCCTGTATTACAAAAAAGAAATACTTTTGACTCACACCTGAATTCAAGATACAGATTTGATAATTTTATTAAAGGTGAGGGCAACGAGCTTGCCAGAGCTGCTGCCGGGGCAATAAGTGATAATCCCGGAGGTACATCCTTCAATCCGTTTTTTGTTTACGGCGGAGTCGGTCTTGGTAAAACACATCTTGTACAGGCAATTGGAAATAACATATTAGAAATTTTTCCTGATAAGAAAGTTATTTATCTTTCTTCAGATAGCTTTACCGTTGAATTTGTTGAAGCGATTCAATCCAACAAAATAAATGAGTTTTCCGGTTTTTACAGAAGCATGGATGTTCTGATTATTGATGATATACAATTTCTGCTCGTAAAAGAGAAAACGCAGGACTTATTTTTTCATATTTTTAATACGCTACATCAATCAAGAAAACAAATTATTCTTTCTTCCGATAAGGCGCCCAAAGATTTAAAAGGACTGGACGAAAGACTTATATCCCGTTTTCAGTGGGGACTTCAGGCTGATATTCAGCCCCCTGCTTTTGAAACAAGAATTGCCATTCTGAAAAAGAAAACTGAAGATTATGGAATGAGCATATCCTCTGAAATAATTGAATATATAGCTTACCACATAACTTCTAATATCCGTGAACTTGAGGGATGTTTAATTAAACTATTAGCAAACGCTTCTCTTAACTCTAAGGAAATTACATTAGATCT
>DATHSU010000315.1:0-30338 GCA_035463895.1 Ignavibacteriaceae bacterium
AGAATAAACGACACGAACTTCACGGTTAACTTACAGTAGTATAAAAGTGATAAAGGCTGTCTAAAAAGTCTTATATACAAGGTAGCCGCAACTTTCAAGTTGTGTATTTCTTATATTTTCGCAAGCCGAAGCTTGCGGCTACCATAAAAAAATTAGTTATGAGACAGCCTCTTTTTTTTATGGCATAAGAATAGTAATAATAATTTCTTTGAACTATCACATAAAGGAGTTCAAGATGTATAAACTATTCGTACTTACCATAATTTTCTTCATAGCAACAATTAGTGTTTACTCACAGCGAAACGATGGTTTTAGAAATGGGAGTGTCGAATCTGAGAGAATTTCAAAGATTGATAGAGAACCGATAAGAACAAGTCCTGTCGTCAGACCAAAAAACCCTCCTGGTGAGAAGCAGCGAGATAACCATACAATTGTTTATCCGAAGAAACCTGTTGAATCAATACTACCGGAAGAAGGATATGTAATTGAAGGAAAGTGTATAGTTGGGCAACCACCATCGTATCCCATTCGCTACATTCCACTAGCAATTTCCAGTTATCAAATAGCACTAAATCACTTTGAATTAGGTGATTATTACGAAGCATCACTCAGATTTACTGAGTGGCTTGTGAACAACCCCAATGATACGAACGCTTTGTATCTCAGGGGTATTTGCTATTATGAAATGGAATGGTATGGATACGCTATTGAAGATTTCAATATTCTCTTAAGATTAGATATTGAGTATGCTGAAGTATATTATTACAGAGGGTTATGTAGGTTTTTCCGCAGTGAACGAGAACTGGCAGAAATGGATTTTGAAATTGCTTACGAACTCGGTAATAAAACAGCCGGAATAATGCTTAAAAAATATTTTTAATTTAGTATTAGGGTGTTTACCGATATTTCAGGGCGATTTACCGATTTATGCTTTTCTAAAGTGAATTTAAAACATACTTTTACACCGGAAACAATAAACTTTATTCCGGAGAAAATTATGGAAGAGCTAAAAAAACAAACTGCAGACAGAAGAGCATGGCTCGGTGCAATACTAATAATTCTAGGTGGATTATTTCTGCTGAACTCACTTGATATATTTGATTTCAGATTTTCACGAATTTTTATTTCCTGGCCTTTCTTCTTTTTTATTATCGGTTCCTACATACTGATTCAAACAGAAAAGAAAGTTCTTGGCGGTATTCTCGCCGGATTAGGCACATTATTCCTGCTCCCAAGAATTTTTCCGCAAATTAGTATTAATTTCTCTATAGTCTTCCCAATACTACTTATTGCTGTCGGCTTATATATTATTCTTCACAAAAGAAAAAGTTTAGAATTTATTAAAGGTGAAGTTAAAGAGGATTCTGTTGATGATATTTCAATTTTTGGCGGCGGAGATAAAATAATAACATCAAAAAATTTCAAGGGCGGTAATATAACCGCTATTTTCGGCGGTTCGGAAATTAATATGACTCAGTGTCAATTAGCCGAAGGTATTAATACTATTGATATATTTGCTATGTTCGGTGGTACAACTATAATTGTTCCTAAAAACTGGAATGTTGTTGTAAGTGTTACATCAATACTGGGAGGTTTCTCTAATAAAGGAATTAAAGATCCGACTGTGGAAATTGATACCAGCAGGTCTTTGGTAATAAAAGGTTTGGTAATTTTTGGCGGCGGTGAAGTTAAAAACTTCTGATAAGTTATTATGGTAGGACATCCATTAATAAATAGCCCCAAGAATTTTTTACTGTATCTTTTATTCTGGGTTCTTATAGTAATTCTCTATCTGAATCTTATCGTACTAGATAGAGAAGTTGAACTAAGTAAAGCTATTCTGGATATAATTGTTTTTAATGTTCTATTACTTGGATTAGGAATAGGTTTCTGGTTTTCAGCAAAATATCTTTCTATAGAAAATCATAAAATTTTCAGGATTATATCTAATCATCTTCTTGAAGGTGCTATACTTATTTCTCTATGGCTTCTTATAGGATATTTTATTGTAAGTAATTTGGTAACGGATAAGGATGCTTATACTAACTTTTTTTTTGCCACACTTAAGTTCAGAGCTGCGCTTGGCATTTTTACTTACTTTCTGTTGACTTCATTTTACTACATTATCATCTACTACACTGGGTTCCAGGAAAGAAGGATCAAGGAAACGGAGTTAAAAAATCTTGTTACTGAAGCAGAATTAAGATCTCTCAAATTTCAGATTAATCCGCATTTTATTTTTAATAGTTTAAACTCAATGAGTGCTCTTACAGAAATCGATCCGAAAAAAGCAAAGCAAATGATAATAAAGCTTGCTGAGTTCCTGCGTTATACACTTGCCACGAATGATAAACAAATGGTTTCCTTAAATGAAGAATTAAAAAACATAAAGCTGTATCTGGATATTGAAAAAATCCGATTTGAAGAGAAATTTGAGTATGTGGATGAAATTGATGAGATATGCGGTAAAGCTCAAATACCGAGTATGATCCTTCAGCCACTATTTGAAAATGCTATTAAGCATGCCGTTTATGAAACTTTAGATAAAGTTGTATTGAACCTCACCTGTACAAAACAGGATTCATTTCTAAAAATTGTGCTTCAAAATAATTTTGAAAGCGAGTCACATAAAAAAGGTGCAGGAGTTGGCATAAACAATATTAAAGAAAGGTTGAGATTGATCTATCAGCAGGATAACTTACTGGAAGTAAAAAAAGAAAATAATTTATTCAGAGTAACACTTTATATTCCCGTAGATGAGAAGTAAAATGAAAGATAAAGTAAAAATAATTATAGTAGATGATGAAAGTCTTGCAAGGCAGATATCAAAAAATTATTTATCCCGATATGATAATGTTGAAATTGCTGCCGAATGCTCAAATGGCTTTGATGCAATTAAGAAAATAAATGAACTGAAACCGGACATTATCTTGCTTGATATTCAGATGCCAAAGCTTACTGGTTTTGAAATGCTTGAGCTGATAGAAAATCCGCCAATTATTATTTTTACCACTGCTTATGATCATTTTGCAATAAAGGCATTTGAAGTAAGCGCTGTTGATTATCTGCTTAAACCGTTTTCTGAAGAAAGGTTTGAACACGCACTGAATAAAGCGATCAAACTGCTTGATGATAAGTTCTCACCTGACAACTTAATAAAAAATGTAATTGCAGAACACGATAAAAAAATTGAAACTCTTGAACGTATAGTAATTAAAGATGGTGGGAAAATTAATATCATTCCGGCTAACGAGATAAGATGGTTAGAAGCACAGGACGATTATGTGATGATTCATTCGGCTCAAGGAAAATTCTTAAAGCAAAAAACCATGAAATATTTTGAAGATCATCTTGAGGAAACACAGTTTGTCAGAATTCACAGATCTCATATCATCAACTTATCATACCTTCAGCACCTGGAACAGCAGGAAACAGATTCATATAAAATAATTCTTAAAAACGGACACGAATTGCCGGTTAGTAAATCCGGCTTAGCAAGACTAAAAGCTACGCTATAGTTAATCCCCAAAATCTATCCTAAATAATAATTCTCATTTACCGGATTGTTATTTGCCTCCATTATTATATTTGGACTGATAAATAATAAATCAAATGAAATCAACGCAAAAATTCTTTTTACTGCTGATCGCTTCAGCATTTATACTGAGAGTTACTTTTTCTTTTTACCAGGCTTTCAATGAAAAAATAGATACGTACGAGTATGGCGCCATTGCACAAAATTTGGTTCAAGGGAAAGGTTATTCACTTTTTTACAACGATGAGGGTGAGGTAGGTTTTAAATTTAAAACAAGCGCACATACTTATCAATCTGCCTGGATGCCCCCATTATATGTTTACTTCCTTGTTCCATTTTATTTAGTTGACTCTGACTCATTAAGATTATTTCTGATTTTTCTTACACAGTCAGTTTTAAGCATACTAACCATTTTATTTATTTATAAGCTGACAGAAATATCCTTCAATCCTGCAACCGCAATAATAGCTTCGAGCATCTATGCTTTTTTACCTGAGTTTATTTTCGCTTCGGCTACAATAGGTCCAACAATTTTTTATCATATACTTTTAGTTCTTATCCTTTATTATCTGCTTTTATTAAAAAGAAATGAAAGTTTTAAAAATATTGTAATTATTGGATTTTTATTTGGGGCAATTTTATTGTTAAGGAGTGAATTAGTTTTATTTTTGTTAATAGTAATTTTATTAATGGTATACCGGAATAAATATAAAACGGCATTTTATATTTTCTTATTAACAATTTTATCCTTACTACCCTGGCAAATAAGAAACTATGTGCTTTTTGAGAGAGTTATTCCTTTTACAACAAGCTCAGGTTTAAATTTTTATCGTGGCCATAATCAATTTAAGCTAGGCGATTGGAAAGACCCTTACACTGAAAATGAGATAAAAAATTTAATTAAATATGATAATTATGAATTGAAAGTCAACGAATTATATTTTAGTGAAGCAATTAAATCTATTAAACAAAATCCATTTCAAGAAATCAAAAATTCAGTAATAAAAATTTCACAATTGTGGATTTTTAATATTGATAATAAGCATTTACGAAACCCTTTTTACATTTTACCCTGGTTACTTATTCTTGCACTTGCTTTAACCGGGTTGATAAAGCATTATGATTGGAATAGATATGAAGAGTTTTATTTATTTTTGATATCAACAACAATAGTTGCGGTTTTATTTTTTGTTATTCCCCGTTACCAAACAATGTTCAAAATTATACTACTACCCTTTACCGCACACTCATTGATCTACTATTACAACAAATATAAATCTTCTGCATCTAAAGTCTAACTCAATTAAAACACTTAGGAAATTTTTTTATTACTGCATCTGCAATCACTTCAGCAGCTTCATCATAACTAAACTTACCTGTATTTACAATTAGATTGTAAATTGACGGATCATCAATTTCCCTGTGAAAATGCGACCTGACATATTTTTTCCGCGCCTCGGTTTCCTTTTCAAGAAGTTTTATAGCCTCTATTCTATTGATTGACCTCTTTTTTATAGTATGTTCAATACGATTTTCTAACGGCGCTACTAATCTCAATTGAAATGCATTAGAAAGTTTAGAAGTGATCATAACACTGCCTCGCCCTACGATAATTACTTTTCCCATTCTTCCAAGCTGTAAAACTGTTTCAGTGGTTTTTTGAAGTATAGTCCATTCAGAGGGACGAATTCCAAGAAGTTCTGAAACGGCATCATTAAAATGACTGTATTTATCTTCGGATAAATATTCATTAACTACCTTGGGTAATTTTGAATCTTCGAGAACTTTTTCAAGAAGCATTCTGTTGAAATACGCCCAATTAACTTCCGGTTCCTTTGTTTTGCTTTGAAGTATGTCAAGTACTTTTTCACAGACTGTGTTGGCACCGGCACCGGGCTCTCTCGATACAGCAATACACGGAAAAATCATTCTTTGTTTTCTTTGTTCGGGAGTTTCTTTGGAGTGTTGCTCAATATATCTTTTGCATTTTTCGTATGCACCTAAAGTTAACATATTATACCTTCCTCTCAATAGTTATTTGAGAATGAGATTTTATAAAGAGTATGATTGAGGATACGATTAAGAGTGAGGTAGAATAAGATGATAAGCAGAACTTAATCTTATACCTGTTTAAATACTCTTTGAATTATAATTCAAACCATTTTTTTATCTTTTTTAATTCATCCCCATTAGATGATATATGAAAAAACTCATTTTTATGTTTATCATATTTGTAATCTTTTTCCCATTCAGAAATATTATTTACAATTTCTTCAACTGCTTTTACTATCAGGTTCAATTCATTATTAGTCATTGTCGGGTGAATTGACATTCTAACCCATCCCGGTTTATCTGAAAGATCGCCCTGATCAATTTTATCTGTTATCATTTTCGATCTTGTAGGATCTACATGTAAGAGATAATGTCCATAAGTTCCTGCACAGGAGCATCCGCCTCTAACCTGAATACCATAACGGTCGTTTAATAATTTTACTATTAAATTATAATGAATATCCTCAACATAAAATGAAATTGCTCCAAGACGATGATATTCGTTTTGGGCAAGTATATGAACTTTTGGAATTTTATATAGTCCATCCAAAGCAATTTTAACAAGCTCTTCTTCCCTCTTTCGTAAATTATCAACCCCCATTTCTTCTTTAAGATTGATACAAAGAGCCGCTTTTATGGTTTGAAGAAAGGCCGGAGTACCACCATCTTCGCGAAGTTCAATATTTGTAACAAATTTATGCTGACCCCAGGGATTTGTCCAATCAACAGTACCGCCGCCGGGCATATCTGGAACTTTATTTTTATATAGTTTAGAATCAAATATTAGAACTCCTGAAGTTCCGGGTCCACCTAAAAATTTATGTGGCGAGAAAAATATTGCATCAAGTTTTTCCTCAGGATCAGCAGGATGCATGTCTATTTCTACATAGGGAGCTGCACAGGCAAAATCAACAAAACAATATCCGCCATATTGATGCATTATTTTTGCCAGTTTATAATAAGGCGGCTCAATTCCGGTAACATTTGAAGCTGCTGTAAAAGCACCTATTTTTAATTTCCTGTTCTTATATAGAGAAATTTTTGCACGCAGGCTGTCAACATTAACAAGGCCATCGTCATCAGGATCAATCACAACAACATCTGCAATAGTTTCAAGCCAGGTTGTTTGGTTTGAGTGGTGTTCCATATGAGTTACAAAAACAACTGGTCTCATATCGGCAGAAAGCTTGATAAAGTCAGCGAGCTGTTCGGGAACTTTGAGACCTAAAATTCTCTGGAGCTTGCAGATCAAAGAAGTCATTCCGCTACCCGCTGTTATAATAACATCATCTTTTCCTGCGTTGCAATGTTTCTTAATTATTTCCTGAGCTTCGTGATAGGATAGTGTCATAGAGGTTCCGGTTAAGCTCGATTCCGAATGAGTGTTGCCTACCAGCGGTCCGAAAACTTCACACATTTTTTCTTCAATAGGTTTGTATAATCTGCCGCTTGCAATCCAATCTGCATAAACCAGTTTTTGTTCTCCATATGGAGTTACAAACCTGTGCTCATTGCCGACAATATTCTTTCTGAACGTTTCAAAATATTTCTCTAATTCACTCATCATTATACCTGATTATGTTAGCTGTCTCAAATATAATAATTTGAAATGAGTTCTGCATTTAGCTTTTTTTAAGGTCAATGATTTGGTTAAATTTGTCAGTAATAATCCATATTGATAAAATGATACTAAAAAGAAATTTATTTTTATTTGTAAGTGCATTAGTTTTAGTTTCCTGTATAAATGCTCAGGAAAAGCAGGATAAATCTTTTAATTTCAGTTTAGTTGACGAATTAGTTAATACCGCTATCTCTGAAAAAGTTTTTCCGGGAGCTTCACTTCTAATCTGGCAAAATGGTAAAGTTATTCATAGAAACTTCTTCGGCACATTTACTTATAATTCAGATGCACAAGTAATAACTGACAAATCAATTTTTGACCTTGCATCACTGACTAAAGTTATTGTTACAACAACCGCAGCAATGATTTGTATAGATCGAGGTTTATTTTCTTTGGATGATAAAGTAGTAAAATTTGTGCCTGAGTTTGGAGCAAATGGAAAAGAAAATATTACTATTAGAAATTTACTTCTTCACAACAGCGGTTTAGTTGCATGGAGAAAGTTCTATGGAAGAGGTTTGGACGAATTTAGCGTAATAAAAGAAATTTATGAATCCAGTCTTGAATTTGAAACCGGAACTAAAACAGTCTATTCAGATCTCGGAATAATTACGCTTGGAAAGATTATTGAGATAGTAACCGGCTTAAAACTTGATGAATTCAGTGAAAAAGAAATTTTTACTCCACTAAATATGATATCAACATTTTATAACCCCCTTGATTCACTAAAAAGATTGTGTGCTCCAACTGAACAGGATAATTACTGGAGAAACAAATTGCTTCAGGGTGAGGTTCACGATGAAACTGCTGCAATGCTTGGCGGTATTGCCGGGCATGCAGGTCTATTCTCTACTACAGATGATCTGGCAAAATTTATGACAATGATAATGAACAAAGGAATTTATGAGAATAAAAAAATTCTTGATAATAGAACCCTGGAGATGTTCACGAAAAAACAAACCAATCAAAGTTCAAGAGGATTAGGTTGGGATACAAAATCTGAAAAGGGTTCATCTGCCGGTGATCTATTTAGTGCAAATTCATTCGGTCATACCGGATTTACAGGCACATCTATCTGGGCTGACCCGGAAAGAAATTTATTTGTTGTTTTTTTAACAAACAGAGTTTATCCTTCGCGTGATAATACAAAAATTATTTCATTCAGACCCAAACTTCACAACGAAGTAATAAATTCTATTTCGGAGTAACATGGCAGGGACACATCATACCTTGAAAATATTTTTTTTAATGACAGCATTGCTTGCAGTGTCAATATTATCGGATGCTTCCATAATAACTAGAGATATTGCTTTTGCAGAGGAAAGTGACATTACATTGAACAATAATTCATCACCGAAAATATCAAAAAATATATTCTCACTTAACAATGAAGTTATGAATAATATTGAATTTTCTGTTCGTGAACTTAGTCTTTATCAGAAGTGTGCGCAGATGGTAATGCCCGCAGTTTATCGAGGAGCCCTTAATCCGGCTTCAAAAGATTATCAAAAAATAATAGAACTTGTAAAAGATTACGGAGTCGGGGGGGTTGTTTTATTTCAGGGTAACTCTACTGATCAGAAAAATATGATATGGCGTCTTCAGAGTCTTTCCAAAATTCCGCTGTTAGTTTCGGGAGATTATGAAAACGGACTTGGGATGAGAATTGACGATGCAGTAAATTTCCCGCATAGCATGGCTGTTGGCGCAACTTATAATACAGATTTTGCATATCAGGTGGGAAATGCAACTGCAATTGAAGGAAGAAAAATGGGAATAAACTTTAATCTTGCACCTGTTGCAGATGTAAACGATAACCCGCTGAATCCGATTATAAATATTCGTGCTTACTCCCAAGATAAGAAAGATGTTTCATCTTTTGTTAATGCTTTTGTAAAAGGTTCCAATGATGGAAAAATGTTAACAAGTATTAAACATTTTCCCGGTCACGGAAACACAATAGTTGATTCTCATCATGATTTGCCCAGAATAACCGGAAGTAAAGAATATCTTTTAGAAAACGAATTATATCCGTTTATTCAGGCAATTAACAAAGGTATTAAAACAGTTATGATCGGACATCTTGAAGTACCTTCATTGGATAATAACGCTGGAACTCCGGCAAGTTTATCTTATCCGATTGTTACACAACTGCTAAAAGAGGAGCTCGGATTTGAAGGATTGGTAATTACAGATGCTATTGATATGCGAGCTATTACAAGATACTATTCGCAGGAAGAAGCAGCTGTTAAAGCTGTTCTTGCTGGTAATGATATTATACTTTCACCGCTTAAACCAAAAGAAGTGATTGATGCAATTTATAATGCTGTTAATGAGGGTATAATAAACGAAGCAAGAGTAAATGAAAGCGTTAAAAAAATTCTATCAGCAAAATACTGGCTTGGTTTGCTTGATGGTAATTCAGTTAGCGGCAATCCGGAATTTGACAAACAAAAAATTCTTGCTCAAAGAATTGCTGATGAGTCGATTACTTTGCTGAAAAATGATGGCAATATTCTGCCGCTAAATTTAAGTGAATATACAAGTATCACTAATGTAATAGTCACTGATGGTGTAGGAGGATTAATTACCGAGTACTTCGGTGATATCCTTAAGAAAAAACGAAATGATTTAACCTCATCAAAGATTACACTCAGAAGTAAAAAGCGTGATTATGATAATGTAAAATCTGCTGCATTAAAAAGCGATCTGATAATTATTTCGTCTTTTGTACGGGTCAATGCACAGCAGGGACCAGTAAATATTCCCTCGCAGCAGCAGGAGTTAATTTCTGGTTTTATCAAATCAGGGAAAAAAGTCATTCTAATCAGTTTCAATAATCCGTATCTGATATCAAAATTTCCTGATGTAAAGACCTATATTAATACTTACAGCAATACCATCTTTTCTCAGGAGGCGGTACTGAAAGCTGTACTCGGCGAAATTGAGTTTAAAGGAAAACTGCCTATATCAATACCTGAAACCAACTTTAAGATCGGTGATGGGATTAATTTTGATCTGACATTAAATAACTAAAAATAAGGAACACTGATTAAACGCATAATACCGGATTTTTACTTTATGTAAATCAGTTTAATCCTTATTACCAGTATTCAATTTTCTAAAAAAATAAGTGCTCATACTTTTTAATAAACCATTCAACGTGCTCTGCCAGTTTACCGATAAGGAAGGAAGAAAAACGCTTTCGGACTTTATTAAGGTAAAAAACATTTATGCGGCTGGCAGACTAGATTATGACAGCGAAGGTTTAGTGCTTTTAACTGATGATGGGAAGCTGCAAAGCAAAATTTCCAATCCTGAAAATAAAATACCTAAAACTTATCTCGTCCAGGTTGAAGGTATGCCAGATGAATCTGCATTTAACAAACTTAGCAAAGGTATTGTGTTGAAAGATGGGATAACAAAACCGGCAAAAGTTAAGCTGATTGATGAACCTAATATTTGGGAAAGAAGCTCGCCAATAAGAGTAAGAAAAAACATTCCTACAAGCTGGATTGAGCTAACAATTATCGATGGAAGAAACAGGCAGGTAAGGAGAATGACTGCTGCTGTTGGTCATCCAACTTTACGACTGATACGTTACTCTATGGGAGATTGGAATATTGATAAATTAAAAAATGGTGAATACAAAATTTTGAAATAAATAATAAATTCAGTGTAATTTCAATTAATCAATAATTTAATTACCAACTCAATCTTTTATTTAATCATCAACCGGCGGAGATAAAAATTTCTTTTTAATCATGAATGAAAAGTAAACTATCATTCCGCCGACGATTAAAGCAGCAATAGCAGGAATAAAAATGGCAATGAATGATAAAGCCGTTGCACTTCCCGCTTCAGCAGTTGAAACAACAGGGTTACCAAGTCCACCAGTAACTGCGGAAGATTTTAATCTTATTAGTCCTGTGGCTGCGTGCACTGTTCCGGCAACTCCGCCTCCCGCAATGAGCGCCATTGCCCACTTTATGAGAGGGGGAAAATCTGTTATTACTGCACCCGTTAAAACTATACCAGCAATTATTGCAAGAGGATGTTCAATTGTATCAAGGAAATTATCAAGCCATGGAATATAATAAGCTAATATTTCTACCACTGTAGCAACACTAAACATAATCAAAGCAGGCAGACTGCCAATCCATACAAAATAAGTCGAAAGCTGCAGGTTCCCGGTATAAGCCATAATAGATACTATCAGGAAAGGAATAAATATCCTGAATCCAACAGCAGCAGCTAATCCGATTCCGACAAATATGCTTAATATAATTTCCATACTTTATTTCCTCTCATAGAGTATTTTCGATTAAATTAAGAATGCCTCTGGACACATAGAAACATAGAACACACATAGCAGGCATTTTAACTATATTCACTTATGTGTCTATGTGCATTCATAAACCATTAATAACTCATATTAGTTAATTTTACTTTACCGCGGAATATCCAATATATACTAATTGTATACGCAAGCACAAATGGTACTCCAATTATTGCAATGATCAGCATTATGTTCAAAGTTTTTTCTGACGAGGCAGCGTTATAAATTGTTAAACTATACTCCGGGTTAGGGTTTGAATATACTATAGTCGGAAAAAGTCCTAACGCAAAAATTAAAAGCAATGCTGCAATAGATGCACAGGAGGAAAGAAATGCAAGGAAATCTCTACCATGATGAATCTCTCTTGGAATATTTGCAATAGCCAGCATATTTAACAAGGCAACTATAAATAACACCGGTGCATTTTTAAAATGCTCAACCATGTGGGGAAAATAAATTAATGTTGCCATGGTAGTTGTTATATAACAGATTACAAAAAATATAATTGTGTTGTTAACCCAGTTCCTTAATTTCTTCTGAAGTTCGCCTTCGGTTTTCATTACTCCGTAAATTGCACCGTGCATCATAAAGAGTGCAACAGTTGTTATTCCAACTAATAACGTGTATGGGTTAATTAAACCCCAAAAACTGCCTGTAAACTCTTTATCAGGTCCAAGTGGAATACCTGTTATAATATTTCCCAGTGCGATGCCCATTAGCAGAGCAATTAAGATTGATGATACGCTGAACGCTGTATCCCAGAAATTTCTCCACCACAACATTGGTCTTTTACTTCTGAATTCTATTGCAACGGCACGAAAGATCAACATAAACAGAAGAATCATAAATGCAGAATAAAATCCGGAAAATACAGTTGCATACACGTGTGGAAAAGCAGCAAACAACGCACCTCCGCCTGTAACCAGCCATACTTCGTTTCCATCCCATACAGGTCCAATTGAATTAAGCATTAATCTTCTTTCAGTATCTCCCTTAACAAGAAGATGCAGCGCACCAACGCCGAGATCAAAACCATCTAATATTGCGTAACCAGCGAACAGCACGCCTATTAATAAAAACCATATGGTATTTAAATCGAAAGTTATTTCCATTGTTACTCCAGGATAAACTAAGATTTTGGATGACCAATTTCAGACGGAATTAAATCCGGATCTTCCGGTCCATGTTTTATTTTTTCATTAAGTAAATAAAGGAACAAAAGGAATAAAAATGTATAAATTATAGTAAACAATATCAGAGAAAACATAACCTGTCCAGCTTCAACTGATTTTGATAACCCTTCAGAAGTACGCATTAATCCATAAACTATCCACGGCTGACGTCCAACTTCGGCAGTAATCCATCCAACCTGATTAGCAATCTGAGGCAACAGCACTGAAAAAACAAAAATCCAAAGAAGCCATTTCTGTTTGAATAATGTTCCTCGCCACCAGAAAAAAGCACCGAGAAACGAAATTGCAATCAATGCCATTCCAATTGCAATCATTAAATGATAAGCTTGAAAAACAATATTTACTGGAGGTCGCTCATCCTCAGGAAATTCATTTAATCCGATTACCTGAGTTTTAGGATTGAACCCTATTAGATAACTGAGCAAACCCGGAACGGCAATTCCGAAACTAACGTCCTGCCTTTGTTCATTGACCCATCCGAATAAGTACAAAGGAGCATTTTCCTGAGTATCAAAAACTGCTTCCATAGCAGCAAGTTTAGCCGGTTGATTCTTACTTACACCAACTGCACTCTGATGACCTGTTGCTAGTTGTAAAAGAGATGCCAATACTGCAATAACAAGAGCAATTTTTATTGATGACTTGGCAAAACGGATATGCCGTTCTTTTATTATGTAATATGCACCGATACTTATAACTAAAAAAGCTCCGGCGAGCCAGCATCCGGAAAGAACATGAGAAAGTCTTTCCATCGATGAAGGATTAAAAACCAATTCCCAGAAATTTGTTATTTCAGCCCGTGCCTCCAAACCTTCCCCTACAATGTGAAACCCGGCGGGGGTCTGCATCCACGAGTTTGCAATTACAATCCAGACAGCACTGAACATTGAGCCGAGCGAAACCATAAGTGTTGAAAAAAAATGCATTTTGGGTCCCACCTTATCCCAACCAAATACTAACACTGCCAGAAAACCGGATTCAAGAAAGAAAGCGAAGATGCCTTCTGCTGCCAGTGCACTTCCAAAAACATCACCAACATAACGGGAATACGTTGCCCAGTTTGTTCCAAATTCAAATTCCATTACTATACCAGAGGCAACACCAATGGCAAATGTTAACGCAAAAACTTTAACCCAGAACTTTGTCATATTCTCATAGAATTTATCTTTTGTTTTTAGATACATCCCCTCCATAATAACCATAATAATTCCAAGACCAATGCTTAATGGCGGGTATATATAATGGAAAGCAATTGTAAAAGCGAATTGAATACGGGAAAGAATTTCAACATCCATAACAAACCTGAAAATTATGATAATTGGCAATGCAAATTAGTAAAAAGAATTTATCATATAAACAGGGGGTAATTTAAGTTTAATTTCAAGCCTGTCTACCGAAGGTATATTCTGGTTCAAAATTAATAACAGGTTTAATAATAACTAAAAGCCATATTTAAGCTTTAACTTTTTTTATCATCTTCAAACAGATTTAATTTATCGGCAAATTCAGCGGCAAACTTTTTAATCAAATCACTGATTTCAGTATTGTTGGTTGCTCTCAAATAAGTGTCAGCCATCTTTGAGAAAGTCTGATGAAAATGAATATTCATATCCTGCACCATCATTTCTTTCGTCCATATATCAAATCCCAGAGTGACTTTTTCATCTTTATCCCACAGAGAAAGCATTACAGTTTTAGCTTCTTTGAAATCGGTAAATTCTGAATCATCGGCTCTCCACTGGATTTTTTGGGGCATTTTTATATCATCAAGAGTAACAAGGATTTTTATTTCTGATGTTTTAGGCATAACTGTCTTTCTTTTTGATTAAAGCAGGTTTATTTTTCTTTGTGATTTTCTGATACTGAAAAAATAAAGGTTTAAAATTGAATAAGAAAATATTTTTCGTTTTTGTAATTCTGATATTACTGCCGACAAATTCTTTTGCTCAATTAGAATTTTCAGTTGGAGGTTATGCAGGCGGCGGTTCAATTAAAGGTAACTCCCCTTCCGAGGGAAGTTTCGGTACATCTGTTTTTATCGAAACAAATATTCCGCTGTTTGAAGAAGTTTTTCCAAGGTTAAGTTTTATATATGCAAGAGATTTCAGTGCGCTTCTTCCTGATTCACGACAAACTTATCTTCCCTACGTTCAGGGTTTTTCATTTAAAGGTGTTACATCACAGTATTTTGACAGCAAAATATTTCTTGAGGAAGCTGTTGGTGCACTTGTTCTTAATGACAGAACTTTCAGTGACACTGATTCATGGGAATACGGCGTTGTTCTTTCTTTTGCCGGCGGTTTTGATCTGAGAAATTATGATCTGAAAGGTTTCAAGATAGGAGCTGGTGTAGAATATGGACTGACTTTTACAGGCACGCTTCCACAGTATTTTAACCTGCATCTGCAATTTCAGTATACTCTATAAAAATATTGGAGTAGTGTTTTTAATCTTCAGTTAACACTACTCCAACAAAATATAAAATATAATTTACCTGCTGTTAAAATTTAAACGCTGGATATTTATCCGGCATCCTATCTTTCGGTTTATTGCTTTTAAGATAATAATCGAACCAATCCATTGTTCTAACCAGATAATCATAACGTGCGGTGTTCTTACTGTTGCCGTGACCCTGACCCGGATACCAAACTAATCTTACAGGAGCTTTACTATGAGTTTTAAGTGCACGGTATAATTCCAATCCTTGTGATGGATGAACCCTTGGATCTTCTTTTCCATGAAGAACTAAAGTTGGTGTTTTACTTAAATGTGCATAACGGACAGGGCTTCTCTCCCAGATAAGTTCTTCGTTCTCAAATGTCCATATTCCCCAGTGGACGTAATAATCTTCGTATGGAATATCAGTTGTGAATCTTTTTGATACCTGATTGCCAATACCAACAAAAACTACAGAAGCAGCAAATCTCTCAGTATGTTTTGTAGCAGCCCAGGCTGAAAAATACCCGCCATAAGATCCACCGCCAATTCCCACTTTATTTTTATTAACATATCCTTTATCAATTAAAAAATCTATTCCATCAATAACATCATCAAATTCTTTGCCTGCAAGATCGCCGAAGCCCATCATAGTAAATTCAACGCCGCGTCCGGAACTAGCTCGATAGTTCGGCATAAAAATAAAATAATCCTTTGCCGCAGCAACCTGTCCCCATTTACCATATCCGGTTGACCAGCCGTTTTGCTCTGCAGCCTCAGGTCCGCCGTGTATATAAGTTATAAGAGGATATGTTTTTCCTTCTTCAAAGTTTAATGGATAAATGAGAACTGCTTCAATATCCAATCCATCACGCGCATAGTAAATTATTTTTTCCTGTCTAGCTAATTTTATTTCAGAAAACCATGGATTATGATCTGTCAGCTTTCCCAGAGATCTGTCTGAGATATCGAATGTATAAAGTTCACCCGGGTGCTGGGGTGTATTTCCTGCAAAAGAAAATTTTCCGTTGATGTAATGAAAAGAATTAAATACCACTTTTGCCGGATCAAGAAGCAAAGTGCTTTCTCTGTCATTTATTCTCTGTTCACGAATAGTAATATCTACGCCTTCCTCCGAGGAGAATAGGAAGGTTTGATTATCCTTCCATACAACATCCATAACTGAACCACGAAAGCCGATTGAATAATTCCTCAAATCTTCAAAAGGTTTTACGTTAGGAACCTCAGCAATAAATAAACTTCCGCTTACTGCATCATTAATATTTGCCGCAGATACAAATGCAAGATGTTTTCCATCTGGACTAAATGAAAGTTTACTTAGTTTCCCTGGATTCTCAACCAGCTTCGACTTTACTCCATTGGATGCATTAACAATAAAAATTCTTTTAAACATATATGAGTCATCAACAAGATTCTTATCTGACATAGCTGCAGCTATTTCAGTTCCCTGATCATTCCAGGTAAACTCCCAAACAGAAACGGAAGTTGTAAGTTTTTGTGTTGATTTACTCTTGATATCATATACGAACAGATTTCTGTCAACATATTCTTCTTCATAGATCTCTGCATCAAATCCCTTTTCCAGCAGTTCCTTCTTTTTTGCCGGCTGTGATTCGGTTGAAATGAATGCTATCTTCTGACCGTCTTTGCTTACACGATAATCTGTCACTCCATTTTCGGCATCGATAAGTATTCTGGGCGAACCACCGGTAACGCTTATAGAATGCAGCTGAACTGTTTTTGCATCGTCTAACCGGGCACGGAAGAGAATGGATTTTGAATCAGGCATAAAGCTAATGCCAAACACTGATGAGTTATCGCCAATCAATTCCTTTGTAGATTTTTTTTTCACATCATAAACATATAGATAACGATAATCAGCTCCGGGTTTATCGGTAAATGGTCTTGGTGTAAAAACCGTATATGCAATAAAATTCCCGTCTGGTGACTGAGCTGTTTCAATAACAAATTTTGTTCTTAAGATATCTTCTGCCACATAACCTTTTTGCTGGGCAATTAGTTGTGAAACAGATACTAAGAAAAGAATTAGTACCAATAAATTGTACTGTGCTTTATATAACATCATTACTCCTTGAATTGTGATTAAAAACTTCGTGTAACTCCGTGACTTCTCAGTGCTCTTCGTGTAAGTATATAATGAAGGTACACAAAGAATGTTCTGAGGACAGAAACCGCATAAATAATGTGCAAGATATAAATACCAGACAAAAAAAGTAATGCAAAGAGAAAATAAAAAACCCGCAGAGGGCTACTTTTCTGCGGGTTTGATACAGTCTCCGGAGGTACAGAGGAGACCGCCTTTAAGCGAAAAACTACAAAGACGCTGTGCCTTCAAGTTTATTTATATACTCTTGATAGATCAGGCTGCTTATATTTCTTACTTTCTGACTTTTATCTTTATTTGCTAATACTTTAACTGCATCAAGCCCTTCAGCATCCATAGTTTCGAACAAAGCATAGGCAATAAGAAGTCTAATACTTTCATTATTCTCATTTTCAAGTCTGTCAACAAGTATATTGGCAAAATCAGCTAATTTGTAACTGCCGACCATATAGATAGCACTTTTTCTGACTCCATCATTGTCTGAATTCAAAGCTTTTAACAGATTTTCCTTAGCATATGCATTCTGTGTCAAATCTTTCAGATTGTTTTGTGCATTCAAAGTAACAGTGAATAAGAGCATCATTAAAATTAAACCTGCTGATGAAGTTCTAACTGTTTTTGTAAAGTTCTTTTTCATTTTGAGCCTCCGGAATAAATAGTTAATAAATAATCAATCTTTCTGTTGTAAACTTATGGTGTATTATTGTCAAACGTGTCACGCAGAGGTAAATGATTGTAAAGAAATGTCATGAGGGTACAGAATTTATCAGGCTCATAAAAAATCCCCTCCGGATTTGGAGGGGACTCTTAATGTTTAATTTATTGAGGTTTATTTTAGGAGCAGCATTTTCTTAGAATCAGTAAAACCATTAACCTGTAAAGTATAGATATAAACACCACTTGATAAGTTGCTTGCATCGAAATTCACATTATAATAACCAGGTTCTTTATTTGAATTAACCAGAACGGCTACTTCTGAACCTAGTATATCAAATACTTTTACTGTTACCCAGCCTGTTTGTTTTACTGAGAATTGAATCTGAGTAACCGGATTAAACGGGTTTGGATAATTTTGAGATAAGTAAAAATTATTAATATCATAAGTGCTTTCATCAACAACCGATAATGGTTCTGATGAATAAATAAATACCGACCCGGTTCTTATACCATTTACCCTTGTAAGATGAGCACCCACAAAAATTTTATCTTCAGTTAAAATCCCTGCTGCCCCAAACCCACTTGTATTTATTTCATCTGATGGATAAACTTTATATTTTTTATACCATTTCCCTTTGTCATTAACAAACAAATATGCAGTTCCGCAGTCTTTGTTTTTTACTGTATCGAACAATGCTCCGACCAAAAGTGAATCTCCTTTCGAATATAAACAGCCCCCAAAGCGATCATTAAAATAATTATCACCTGTTTCTATTATTTGTGCAAATTCCAGAACAGGTTCAGAATAATTATAAATATAAACTTTACCGGGAAGGTTATAGCTTGGATGACCTGCTGTTCCCACAAAAACATAATTATCATTTATTGTCAATGATGTTCCCAATGACAGAAACTGGGAATTAGGCTTTGGCTCATACTTTTTATTAAATGTCCATAATGAATCTTCCCTGAAATAAACATATACAGAGCCTGAGAAAATACCGCTTCCGGTGCTGTCGTATGATGAGCCAATCAGTATTGTGTTGTTTTTGATTTCTCCGCTGTGTCCAAATAACTGGTTTTCTTTCTCATCAAAAGGTGAAAATTCCTGGTATAGCTCATATTTATCATCAATAAACCTGTATAAAAATACTTTCCCTGAATTTTCGAAATCTGTATCATAGTGATCAGCCCCGATTAACAAATATTCATTGTACTTTGAAATAAAACTTGGAAAGAACGCACTAAAGGAATAAGGCTCAGGCGGGAGAATAATTTGTTTTTCTACCCAAGTATTATTTTCATATTCAAAAAGATAAACTGCTCCAACAGGTATATTATTTATCCTTCTTTGCTCTGCACCAACAAATAATTGTCCATCTTTAAATAATAACTTACCCCCAAACAGCATTCCAAATGTCCCTTGCTGTGTATCACTTGGGAGAATTTTATACTCAAAGTCGAAATTGTCATCATTTATTTTATAAACATAAACTGAATTTTCAGTATGATTGCTATAGCGTAAACTAGTCACAAAAAGAAAACTATCACTTACTGCAACTTCCACTCCAAAAAAATCACTTCCTAATCCATCAAAAGGTACTATCTGGTGTTCAAACAGGGGCTGTGCCTGTAAAAAAATTGGGATAATAGTAAATATTAGTCGTAGATATTTCATTTAGTAATACTGGTTATTTATGAAAAAATAAAATAGAGATAAAATTTTACTTTCAATAATAGATAATATTACCTTAAGTTCATTTTTAAAATAGAAAATGGAATTTATTATGTCAAGATTAATTCGGCTAAGAATTATTACTCATTTAACAAGTATTAAGAAACGAATTTAATTTTTATTTGTAAATAAAAAACCTCTCCGTTTAGCAGAGAGGTTACTTAAATAACAGTCAACCTATTTTAAGACGATTCACTAAAAAATATTTTATCCGGTGTTTAATCCATCTTACCATTCTTAATTTCATTACTTAATCTTTTAAGTTTATAAACTTTATCAATTGCTTCCCACATACCTTTTGAGTGGACTGAAACAGTTCTGTTCTCTTCTGTGCGGAAGATAAAGTTTCCGGGCAAACCCTGTATGTTGCCGTCAAATGCTAATCCGACTACTTCAGCATTTTTATTTATAACCGGACTACCGGAGTTGCCTCCGATTATATCATTCGTTGAAACAAAATTATAAGGTGTAGCAAGATCAAAATCTGCCGGAAGATTTAACCATCTCTCAGGCAGACTCCACGGAAATTCTTTATTGAAAGAATAGTATCTGTCGTACAACCCATAATAAGTAGTGATCGGAGGAGCAACAGTTCCGTTATAAGGGAATCCTTCCACAACACCATCTGCTAATCTTAAAGTCATTGTAGCATCTGGAGGAATAGATGTTCCATAAACCTCAAATAATGCGCGTCCCAGTTTCTGGTTATAACTTGACTCAAGGGTTTGAATTTCTCTTATCTGTCCGGCTAATTTTTTCTGATCTTCTTTTGTATTAAGCATAAAGTAAATAAAAGGATCATCTGAATTAACTATTGCATCAGGTCCGGCTTTTACTAACTTCTTAATATCCTCAAGGTTTGTAACTTTTGATTTGGAGAGTATATAATCAACAGCTTCATCTCCGCGTTTGCCTCCTGTAAATTTCTTAACAAGAGGATCTTCTGCACCAAGATAATTGTACATTGCATCAACGCGATTCTTTAGCAATCTTTTCTGCATTTTATGGTCAAAGTCTTCAGGTATTAAAGATTCAATTGTGAAATCAAGTTCTTCGCCAACGTAAAGATCACCTCTTTCAGCTTCAGGAAGCTTAAGTTCTTCAGCTATTGATAATAACTCATCGGCAATAAAGAAATACTGTGGTGTTGTAAATCTGTTTAGTGTATAGATAAAACTTCTGTTGGATATTTCTTTTAACTGACTTCTTGTTCCTTCAATTTTTGACCAGGCATCACCGTAAAGCGCTTTCAATTTCGGATCTGCATTTACTGCTTTTTTAAAGTTCTTTTCGAAGTCTTTCTTTCTCTGCATAAGAACTGGATCTCTTAATCCTTTAAGAATTCCTTCGAATGCTTTACGGGAATTTTCAAAACTAAAAAGCATATCCTGAAGCTGTAATACTCTATCCGGACTTTCATTGATCATATTAGAGTAAATCTCAATTAATCCGTAAAGAAGATTTAGCGTTCTCGGATATTGAATATCACGTGCAAATTCAAGCTGGGCAATAGTATTTAATCTATCGGTGTTACCCGGATTTCCAACAACGAAAACAGGTTCACCGGGTGCAGCACCATTTTCACTCCATTTCAGGTAATGGTTTGTCTTCAAAGGTTTTCCGTCTTCATCATAAACTCTCAAAAAAGTCATATCAAGGTTGTACCTTGGGTAAGTAAAATTATCCGGATCGCCGCCAAAGAATCCAAGTTGTTCTTCCGGGGCAAATACCAATCTAACATCAGTATATCTTTTATAACCATAAAGTGAATATTTACCGCCATTATAAAGGGCAGTAACGGTGCATTCAAGCCCGCTTTCTTCTGATTCTCTTTGTTCAATCACATCAATAATATCGTTTTTTAATCTTGTTCTTTCTTCATCTGTTTGTCCTTTTTCCATTTCGGAAAGAATTTCATCCGTAACATCTTTAATCATAACAAGCTGACTTACATATAAACCTGGAACCGGTCTCTCTTCCTCAAGAGAATATGCTATAAAACCGTTACCGTGAAAATCTTCATCATCTCCTGTTATTTGTGTTATGCTCATTCTGGCACAATGGTGATTAGTCATAACAAGTCCATCTTCAGATACAAAGGAAGCAGAACAATAATTTGCCAGTCTTAACGCGGACATTCTGATGTGATCAAACCACTCCTGGGTAGGTCTGAAAGAATATTCCTCTTCAAAATAATCCATTGGCGGGTATTCAAAAGTCCACATTTTACCATTATCAAACTGACCAGCTTTAACGGTATCGAGATTCAGCCAATCTGAGCTCTGCTGAGCTTGAATTGAAGAGAACAGTATAAAAGCAACTAATAAACTTTTATAAAGGAATTTGAGCGACATTATTTTCATAATTGTGCCTTTATTTAGTTAATGATAGTTTTGTTTAAAATTTGAATGACAATTTACAACGAACCTAACAAATTGACATAATTTTTGACTTTAAATTCAATAGATAATTCGGGTTTTTATACGAATGGTAAATGTATCGGGTAAATGAACAGCCGATTCCTTCACTAATGAAAGAATCGGCTAAAACCAATTAAAGTCGTCCAGATTACTGAAAATCCTATCTAAATGTATGATTCCGGTTGATATAAGGGTTCAACCTCCCACTCATCCTCAATAGTACCGACACAATGTGAGCACTTGGGAACTGTGAAAACCACTTTTTCTTCATAGGGTGCCGCCCTGACGAAATTCAAAATAGTTTTACAACTGGAACATTGTACGATATGTGATGTAGTGGTTTTTGCGCTGCAATCCGGACAAATGAAACCTAAATCGCCCGGTTTTTCATTGGGGTTAACCGGGAAAATTGAGTTACATCTTGTGTTATTACATTTTGCGAAGTGCCACTTTACAGTATCAATAGTTGCGATAACTGACTCCATATTTTTTTTGTTATAAAGAAACATAAGCAGTAAAAACTAAAAAGTCCATGTAAAAATTAAGAACCTTTAAAGTTTTTTTGGGAAGTTTAGCTCTTAATAATTTTATAAATTACAGAAGAAAATTACATTTAGTTTGTTGATATAGAAATACCAATCTTTTTCAGAGATTATTTTTTCAATTTTAAATTAAAAAAGGAATTTTTATGGATCGCTTAAAGAGCTTTAAAGCTTATGACGTTAGAGGTAAAGTACCTTCAGAATTCAACACTGATCTTGCATATAAAACAGGGCGGGCATTTGCAAAGCTTATAAATGCTGAATCTGTTGTTATTGGACACGATATCAGAAAATCATCCGAGGAAATTTCTGAAGCCCTTACAAAAGGATTGAATGATGCAGGAGCAGATGTTATTGATATAGGACTTTGCGGAACTGAAATGGTTTATTTTGGAACTCCATTCCTCAATTCTGACGGCGGAATTATGATTACCGCCAGTCATAACCCCCCCGAATATAATGGAATGAAATTCGTTAAACGAGATGCTGTCCCGGTTGGATACAATTCCGGATTAAATGAAGTTGAAAAGATGATTTTAAAGAATGAACTTGGTGAAATAAGCGGTAAGAAAGGGAATTATACAAAAAAAGATATTATGCGGGATTTTATAAACAATCTCAAACAATTTTATGATGCAAAAAAAATAAAGCCGTTCACTGTAGTTGTAAATGCCGGAAACGGCTGCGCAGGTTTAGCTATTGATGCTATTGAAAATGATCTTCCGATCAAAATGATAAAGATATTTAATGAACCTGATTCTGATTTCCCAAATGGTGTCCCTAATCCGCTTCTGCCTGAAAACCGCCAGCCAACAATTGATGCCATTATGAAAAATAATGCTGATCTCGGAGTTGCATGGGACGGCGATTATGACCGATGTTTCTTTTTTGATGAAAAAGGTAATTTTATTGAAGGATATTATATTGTTGGAATTCTCGCTAAGTCAATTCTTAAAGATCATCCCGGTGAAAGTATTGTTCACGACCCGAGATTGATTTGGAACACTTTAGAAATTGTTAATGATAACGGCGGTGTGGCTGTACAATCTGTAAGCGGTCACGCATACATTAAAGAAAAGATGAGAGAAGTGAATGCAATCTATGGCGGCGAGATGTCTGCGCATCATTATTTCAGAGATAATGCTTTTTCTGACAGCGGTATGATCCCTTTTCTACTTATAATGCAGTTGATGTCTGAGGAAAATAAAAAACTCAGCGAATTGGTAGAAGAGATGATTGCAAAATATCCTTGCTCAGGAGAAATAAACTCTACCATTGATAATCCAGCAGGTAAAATAAAAGAGATTGAAAAATTATACGCTGATGGAAAAGTTGATAAAACGGACGGACTAAGTGTCGAGTATGACAACTGGAGATTCAATTTACGGATATCTAACACCGAACCAATAATCCGGCTCAATGTTGAAGCAATTAATGATGAAAACCTAATGAAGCAAAAAACAGAAGAGTTGTTGAAAATTATCAGAGAATAATTCAAATAACCTTCGGAATCAAACTTATAAAACATTCTGATTCCGAAGGTTCAATACTTTTTAATCCACTTTTACTTCCAGTATAAAAGGTATTTTTAATTTTTCCCATTCGAGTTTAACATCTGCGGATGTATCTGAGGTTCGCGTGATTGTGTAAGTAAGCCATTCCTGAAAGTCATTTTCAACCGGAAAAACTTTTATTCTAAGAGCATCTTCTGCTTCATTATACTCAAATGCTCCCCACTGGTCTGCAACTTTATTAAAAATCAAAATCCATTCATCTATGCCGGGAATAATAAAAAAACTATATGCACCTGCTTTGAGCAGCTTACCATCAATCAATACATCCGTGCTGAAAGTAAATTTTGTAGCTTCATTAGCTCCTGCACGCCACACTTTGTCGAATGGAACAAGTTCACCCCAGATAATTCTTTCTTTTACTCCAGGACGGCTGTAATCTATTTTAACCTCCGTAAAACCGACTGTCTGCATTACTTCGGCTTTAGGACTAACCCTTATTTGGGGCTGCTCTTCCTGTTCTTGTTCACAGCCAATAACTAATAAGATTAAAAATAATGAAAACAGAATGTGTAATAATTGTTTCATATATAATTCCTGAAATTGAACAGTTAATTCTTTTTTGAAAAATTGTGATTTCAATTATAAATTCAAAGTGATTAATACATTCCAATTTTAAAAATTTCACCTAAAATGAAACCATATTTCTAATAGTTTCTTATTGCCTCAACCAGGTTATCAAAATCTGAATCAGGATTATAAAAATGAGGCGAAAGCCGTATTATGCCTTCACGTAATGAAACAATGATTTTCCTTTCTGATAACCACTTAAATAATCCATCCGGATCAGTATGGCTGAAACTGACAATTCCTGAAAAATTTGATTCCTCTAATTCTGCAGGATATAACCTAAATCCGTCATTACTTAATTTGTTTCTTAACAATAATGTGTTGTCAATTACATTAATCTCAATATTTTTATAACCATAGGATTCAAATATTTTAAGAACAGTGTTCAGTCCATAAATTCCGAGTGTATTTACAGTCCCGGTCTGAAAAGCCGAAGCAGAGTTTTTTAAATTAAGTTCATAGTTTAATAAATCCCATGCATTCTCTACTGAAAGCCAGCCGATAAAAGCCGGGTTGATTTTTTCCTGTAATTCTTTTGAAATGTAAATGAATGCCATACCCTGCAATCCAAGAAGCCATTTTTGCACTCCGCAGGATAAGAAATCAATATTGCATTTTTGAATATCTAATTGAATTGCACCTAATCCCTGTATAGCATCAACTGCAAGAATAATGTTCTTGCTTTTACAAAATCTTCCAAGCTTTTCAATATCGATCCTGTATCCTGATAAAAACTGCACGTAGCTTACAGAAATGAGTTTTGTATTCTCATCTGCTGCATTTATGATATCTTCAGAGGTAACAATTCCATCAGTAGATTTAACAAACCGAACATCAACTCCTTTATTTTTTAGATTAAGAAATGGATAAACATTTGAAGGAAATTCAATATCATTAAGGAGAATATTATCTCTTTTCTGAAAATTTACTCCCTGCGCCAGAATATTTAATCCGTTTGAAGTGTTGTCTGTAAATGCGATTCTATCCTTATTCACATTAAGATATCTGCTAAGTAATTCTTTGGTTTCCTCGGCAACAGCAAGAAACTTTTGATACTCATCAGGTTTTGATTCACTTCGCTCTACAAGAATTTCATTTATCTTATCAATTACCGGTTTGCACATTGGTCCGGTTGATGCGTGATTTAAATAAGTAATACCATTCTTAAGAAACGGAAAGTGATTTCTTATTTCACGAATATTTAGTGTTCGAAGAGACATATTATTTATATGATTTTGCTATTTTTTAGTATTAGAAATAAGTTATTTATAATTATTTAATAAAATTAAAATTATTTCTTTCAATTCATACCGAAATTAAACACAGGTATCAGCAATGACAAATCTAAAAGCTCCTAAACATAAAGAGTTGAAACCCGAAGAATTAAGATGGAAATGTGATCCGGATATTTTTGAGTTCACATCAACCGGTGATATTGATCCTATTGAAGGCATACTTGGGCAGGATAGAGCTATGAAAGCTATAAAACTCGGTGTTGATCTGCGTAGTCCGGGTTACAACATATACATTGCAGGGCTATCTGGTTCCGGTAAAGCGACAACTGTTAAACAAATGCTAAAACAGGCGACTTCAGGATGTCCAATGCTTTATGATTATGCTTATGTAAATAATTTTAAAAATCCTGATAGTCCATTATTGTTAACATTTCCAAAAGGATCGGCAAAGGAGTTTAAATCCGACCTCTCTTCCGCAATTGAAGTTCTTAAACAAAGAATTCCCTTAACACTTGAAGGTGAGCTTTATCTTAACAGGAAAAAATTAATAATTGAAGAATACGGTCAGTCTGAACAGGAACTGATGACCTCTTTTGATAAGAAGTTAAGAGAAAAAGGATTTTCACTCGGTCAGGTTAAAGTTGGGGAAGCAATACGACCTGATATCATTCCCCTCATAAATGATCAACCTGTGCCCATATTTCAACTAGAAGAACTTATCCAGAAAGAAAAAATAACTAAAGAACAAGCTCAGGAAATTATTAAGGAATATAATAATCATCAGCAGGAACTTCAGTTATTATTTAAACGGGGATTAAAACTTAGTCGTGATTTTCAGGAAAAACTGCAGAAACTTGAAAAAGACAGCAGTGAGGTTGTGGTAAAAGGAATAACAGATGGTTTGAAAGAAAAATACACTTCCAAGGAAATATTATCCTACCTCAGACAGGTTGAGGAAAATATTCTACAGAACATTCAGGTGTTTACAGGCCAAAAACCCGAAGGAGATACAACCAGAGAAGGTTTTTTGATTGATTATTTCCGTGAATATGAAGTAAATATTATTCTTGATAACGCAGAATCGGAAGAATGTCCTGTTGTTATTGAAACTTCCCCTACATTTACAAATTTATTTGGAACAATTGAAAAAGTATCAGACGGTAGAGGTAATTGGTATGCTGATTTCACAAATATTAAATCTGGTTCTCTCCTCAGGGCTAACGGCGGATTTCTGGTTTTAAATGTATATCACTTATTTGAAGAACCTGGGGTTTGGAAAACATTAAAACGAGTGTTAACATATCATAAACTTGAAATACAGGAACCTCCGTTCTTACTACAGATGTCTCCAACTTCAATTAAACCTCAGCATATAGATATAGATACTAAAGTTATTCTGATTGGAAGTGATCTTATCTATGCATACCTGTCCCAGCGTGAATACGATTTCAAAAAAATGTTCAAGGTAAAAGCTGATTTTGATTACGAGATTGAAAGAACTGATGATATTCTTATTGAATATGCCAGGGTGATTAAAAAATTAATTAAGGATGAAAAACTAAAAGAGTTTGATAAAACAGGTATTGCTTACCTTATAGAAATAAGTGCTGTGTTTGCAGGTAAGAAAACTAAACTTACAACTAGATTTTCACAGATAGCTGACATTGCGCGTGAAGCTACTTTCTGGGCTAACGAAGAAGGTGTTGATTTTGTTTTCGCAAAACACGTTGAAAAAGCTTATCTGTTTGCTCGAGAGCGTCACGGTATGCTTGAAGATAAAATTACTGAGATGTTTGAAAACGGAACTTTTTTAATTGATACGTCCGGCGAAAGAATCGGGCAAATAAACGGACTGGCAGTATACGATGCAGACTTTTATTCATTCGGAAGACCCACTCGGATAACAGCTACTGTTTCACTTGGCAGCGGAACAATTATTAATGTTGAGCGTGAAGCCGGTATGAGTGGAAGACATTACAACAAAGGCGTGCTTATTATATCCGGTTATTTCAAAGAAACATTCGGACAGGATTTGCCCTTGTCTTTTAATGCAAACCTTGTTTTTGAACAATCTTATGGCACTGTTGATGGGGATAGTGCATCTTGTGCTGAAATATTTGCTCTTCTTTCAACTCTTTCTGGATTGCCAATTAAACAAACCATAGCTGTTACAGGATCTCTTAATCAAAAAGGTGATGTACAGCCAATCGGCGGAGTTAATGAAAAGATTGAAGGGTTTTTTGATATTTGTAAAATGAAAGGCTTTACAAAAAATCAGGGAGTGATAATTCCTGTTCAGAATGTAAAAGATCTTATGCTTCGAGAGGATGTCGTAAAATCTGTGCGAAAGAAGGAATTCCATATTTATCCTATAAGCCGGGTTGAAGAAGGAATTGAAATTCTAACAGGTGTTAAAGCTGGTAAAAAAAGTGCTAAAGGATACGAGCCCAAAACTGTATTTTACCTTGTAGAGTGCAAAATAAAAGATCTTTATGCTAAATCTCGGCAGTTTAAATCCAACAATAAGGATGAGCAAAAAAAGAGAAATAAAAAATTATGACGGACACAACTGATAACTTTACTAAAACTAAAATTCTTGCAACACTTGGACCTGCAACAAGTGAATTGAGTATAATCAGGCAATTAATTCGTAACGGTATTGATGGTGTAAGATTAAATATGTCACACAGTAACCATCAATTTTATGAGAAGCTTCTTAATACTATTCATACTGCCTGCACCGAAGAAAATACTCCTCTTTCAATACTAGCTGATTTGCAAGGCCCTAAAATCAGAATAGGCGACCTTGAAGAACCTGAAATAGAGATAAAGGATGGAAGAACAATTGAAATAACAACAGAGGATATCATTGGTAATGAAAAAATTATTTCAGCATCTTACAAGTCATTGGTTGATGATGCAGCAATCGGTGATGAAATATTAATCAACGATGGGCTTATCAGATTAATAATTACAGACAAAAAAGAACACTCCGTTGTTTGTTTGATCCAAAGCGGCGGTATTCTCTCTCCACGAAAAGGAATGAATCTCCCGGGAATGAAATTATCTACTCCATCTATAACTGAAAAAGATTTTGCTGATCTTAAATTTCTAATTAAACACCGTGTTGATTTCATCGCACTATCATTTGTAAGATCCCCGAAAGATATTATTCTATTAAAGAGTTGGCTCAGAGAGAAAGGTAAAGAAATACCTGTTATTGCCAAGATTGAAAAAAAAGAAGCTATTGAAAATCTTGATGAAATTTTAAAAATTTCAGACGGAATAATGATTGCCCGTGGAGATCTTGGTGTTGAGTTTCCTCCGCAGGAAGTTCCTGTTCTTCAAAAAAATATAATTACAAAATGTAATGAAATCGGCAAGTTAGTTATAACTGCAACACAGATGCTAGAATCAATGATCAATTCACCTATACCAACTCGGGCCGAGGCATCAGATATAGCAAATGCAGTCTGGGATGGAACTGATGTGGTAATGTTAAGCGGTGAAACCTCAATTGGTAAATATCCATTAAGAACTGTTTCATTAATGAATGATATTGTTATTAAAGCCGAGAGTATTACTCAGCATCGGCAAAATGTTGTTTTTGCAATACCTGAAAATTATGAGGAAAATTTGTTTGACTCAGTAGGACGGGCAATATCCGATATTAGTAAACAAATAAATGCGGATGCTATAGTTGTTTTAACAAACAAGGGACGTACTGCCGTAAACATTGCAAAGTTCAGGCCTGCCTGTAAGATAATTGCTATTTCAAACAGCTTTGAAACAATGAATAAACTATGCCTGCGGTGGGGCGTTACATCATTATTTTCGGAACAAATAGACAAAGAATACACCCTTGTAGATAATTCTAAAAAATTAATTGTTGATTCCGGACTTGTCAAAAAAGGTGATATGGTTGTTTTTACTGCAGGTGCACCTTATAAAGAAAAAAGTAGATTTAATTGGTTTAGATTTGAAGCTATATGAGGTGATGTTATGAAAGCAATAGATATTAAAGAAGCCAGTTGGTGGCATCACACAGAACGTAATAAAATTCTGTGCACTTTATGTCCTCGCTATTGCGAAATAGGTGAAGGACAGATAGGTTTTTGTTTTATCCGGCAGAATATCAGTGGAAAATTATATACAACTGGTTATGGAAGACCAACAGGATTTTCTATTGACCCGATAGAGAAAAAACCTTTAAATCATTTTTTACCCGGTACTGATATTTTAAGTTTTGGAACTGCAGGATGTAATCTTGGATGTAAATTTTGTCA
>DATHSU010000316.1:0-3726 GCA_035463895.1 Ignavibacteriaceae bacterium
GTTGGTGCATACATTTCTGATTTTGCATTCCTAACCGCATCTGTGGGAAGTAATTTATTGAATAACAGAACATTAAGTAAAGATCCTACCTACACAACACGATTAGAAATTACTCCAAAGCTCGGTAAAGTCGGGTTGATGTTTGGCGGATCGTTTGCGGCTGCAAAAATTCCCCGGACAGTTGAAATGTAAGGCGGTTTTTTTGGTTTTGGGTATGATGAGTTTACATTGTTAGCAGAGTTCGACCAGGCAAAAAATATTTACGGTACAGATGTAACGTCAAACATTATGATGGTTGAAGCTGCTTATGGTATAATTACCGGATTGGATGGAGTGGTAAGATATGACTGGATAGTACCGATTACTTCATTCAGCAGCATTGATGTAAAAAGATTTTTAATGGGATTTGAATTCCATCCGTACAGCTTTATTGAAATTCGTCCCCAGTACAGGTTAGTTCTTGAAGATCCATCGATTGATAACGATTCATTTGTACTGCAGTTTCATTTCTGGTATTAGTAAATCCCGATGCGAAAGATACTGGATGCTGCCTGCCACTTTGTGGGATACTTGATGCTGGATTCTTGATACTGGTATCAGGTATCTGGTTTATAAAGAAGGTTTAGAACATCACAATGAGTTTTAAAAAAGCATTTACGGAATTACAATATCCCCGCCGTCTAATAACTCATTAATTAATTGTTTTGCTTCCAGCACTTCAGAACAAGGTACGACTAATTTTATTTCATTAATTATACTGTTTCTTGAATCACCAGCGGAGCGGAACAATGAATGATCACTTCCTCCAAGATGCATTGGGGTTGCTTTGCGGTTATAAATGAATGGATGAAATCCTTCCTTTTCTAAGCAGGATTTTATAAAATTTATTTGTGCTTCATCAGGTGAACCGAATACTCTTGCCATTCCTTCATAAATTTCATAATCGGAATGTTCGTTACACAAGAATACATTGTTCACCCTTAATCCGCATTTCTTACAGTACGGCTGATGACAAACTGCACAGACACCAGCAGCATCTTTTTCAGAATGATTTAAACATTGAACATCATCAATAAATATACTTCCGCACTTGCTGCAAAATTCTGAATCATCTGCTGATTCATTTCCACAGTAATCACAAAATATTTTTTCAGGCATATATTTTTTCGTTTAGTATTCGGGATTCTGGATACTTGATACTAGTTCGCTTGCAGCAGACTGGTATCCGGAATCCGTCGTCAAGTATCTGATATCCAGCATCTAGCATCTAGCATCAAGTCGAAAGCCATTGATGATAAATAATCAGTCAACAGGAACTGTTCCCCTATTCGCTCTTACCATTCTTGAGAATAATGAAAGATTGGAATCAGTTAAAAATTTTAGCCACAATTTTGTCCAGGATTTATGATAGACAAGGTTGTCATAAAACTCAGGTGCAGTTGCTTTTACTTTAGGAAGATTGTTCCAGGGTACTGATGGAAAATCGTGATGCTCATTATGGTATCCTACATTTAATGCGACAACATTTGCAGGTCCGTAATAACTGTACGTTTCCTGCGGAGGTGCAACAAGATAATGTTCCTGTATCCATCTTGCACCAAGCGGATGAAATCCAATTGAAAAGAAAAAGGAAAACACTAAGTAAAGAAATGAAGTCCAGCCGAAGAAAATAATTACCAGAGCATCAACTCCGAAAACTACAATCCAGTTAAGTATAGTCCAGAAATTCATAAAAGGAATTTCTCTCAATCGTGGAGTTCTTAATGCCTGAAAAATAGGGAACATCATTTCCCAAAATGCTTTTCCTATTAGTGAGTTGCCAATTAATTTTGCTTCCCATTTACTTGCAAGATCCGCATCAAGATAATAATCACCCTGATATGAGTGATGTTTAAGATGATATGCTCTGAATGAAATTGCGCTTGGCAGAACATTAGGTACATCAGCAAGTATTCCGGCAATATGATTTAATGCCCTGTTTTTAAAAATAAGATTATGTGTTGCTTCATGGATCAATACATAGCAGGCGTGGTTTGCAAAAGCACCGATTAGAAATGCAACAATCAATGCTAGCCACCACAGCTGATCTGAAAGCAGGTAGGCAATAGTTAATTGCAATCCGATTACAAAAAGTATAATTAAAAAGCTGTACGGATTTCTGCCGATTTGTTTACGCACATCAGGATGTGCTTTTAAGATTGCACGGGTTCTTTCTTTATGTGGTTCAATGCTATCTGAATAGCTGAAATCTTTTGGTTTCATATTTAACCTGCTGGTGATTAAGTAACGTCCGATTCTTTTATTACAATTATATAAAGGTTTTTACTTAAGTGATACGTTTCCGAGAATACCTTACTCACAGGATTAATAAGTTAATAAAGTTGTTGTTGGACGATAATATTTATGACTAAGGTTTAAACTTTGTTAAACAATTAACTCATGAGTAAAGCATATTCATTAACCTTAGTAATTTTTGTTGCTATTAAAATAATAAACCTTATTAGCTTCTTATTATTTGAAGTAAAAAATACCACCAGTCAATTCTAAAACGCTGAAATAAATCCTACTCCAAATCTCCCATATTCGTGGGTAAAGTTGTGCGAATACTCCGCTACTAACCTTATGTTTCTTCTCAACATATATCCTAAATGACCGGCTGCAGACTTATAGTTTAACCCTCTTTGATCTGATTCAATCCAGTTGAATAAACCAGCAGCATACCATTTACTGTCATCTCCCTCAGGCCGATAGATAAGTTCAGCAAAAGCACCACGAGTTTTATATTCCAGTTCAATTGACTGTCCTACCCATTGCGGATAGAATAAAGGATTATCATCTTTCCTTTCAACGAACTGAAGATTGAGTTCAAGAGGATCTAGTGCAATAGTCGCGTCTCCCCCGAAAATTATCGTCTCATTTACTTCACCGCTCTGTTCTTCCTGACCATAATATCCAAATCCGCCTAATCGAAATATCTCACCAACATTTTGAGAAATCCTTCCCAGAAAATTTTTGTATTTATCATTATCAAAGTTTCTGAAAATATTGGCTTGACCAATACCTGTTCCATTTAATACCATTGCAGTAATATCCGTACCGGATTCAAATCCATATGTAAGCATAATGCCTCTGTCGTAAGCCAGATTTATCTGCGACATACCAACTTTGGTTTTATAGATTTCATAATCATCAAAAGTTAAACGAAGCTCACGTTTGAATAGCGGATCAGATACCTGGAACTGTCCGATATAAACATCCAATTCACTGCTGAACAGATCATTAAACATGATGAAAGCATCTTCTATACCGGATACTTCGCCTCTTTCGCTGAAGAAGAAATAAAAATAGTATGCAACATCAGGAGCAATAGAACCGCCCGATAAAAGTTTTAACAAATAAGGTGCGGTAAAATCCGCTTGCTCTGTGTTTCTATTGTTGTAAGTAAGATAACCTTCAAGTCTTAATGCCAGCGGCAGGTCACGGATCAATGAAAGTTCTTCATCTCCGGTATCAACAAAGTATCTTGGTGCATCCTGATCTTTAAGGATGAATCCGTTTCCGGCAAATTCATCTCCAAAATCTTTAAGTGCAGGAAATTGTGTGTGACATGTTTTACACGACATGTTGTACTTTCTTGCAAATGCCGGAATTGCAAGGATATCATTAGCTATAAAAGCAAAAATGATGAATGATAGAGCGGCAATTGTTAATTTGTTTTTCATTTTA
>DATHSU010000317.1:0-10547 GCA_035463895.1 Ignavibacteriaceae bacterium
ATTCATTATCAACCGGATTATAACGATAACTTTTAAATATACCGGAGGACGGATCAAATTTGTTCAGTCCTCCGCCAAAAGTTCCAACCCACAAATCAGCTTTACTGTCTTTAAAAATTTTATACACTCTGTTATCACTTATAGAATTTGGATTATCTGGATCGTGTACAAAATTGAAAAATTTTATATTCTCATTAAATGGGTTTAAATCAGATTTATAGTAATTTAATCCTCCGCCAAAAGTTCCAACCCAATACTCATTATTATCAATTAGAATGGTCTGAACCTGGTTTGAACTGAGCGAATGTTTTATACCTGGATCATTACTTATTCTTTTAACTGTGCCGGTTCTTTTATCAATGAGGTTTAATCCTTTGTTATATGTACCGACCCAGAGGTTACCGAAACGGTCTTCAGTAATTGCCCTGATGTGGTCACTGCTGATAGAATTTAAAATATTTGGAGAATGTTGCAGTTTTGTAAACTGATTTTTACTTCTGTCAATTCTATTAAGTCCCCCTCGGTATGTCCCGACCCAAAGAACTTTTCTTTTATCTTCATAGATTGACCATATAACATTATCAGACAATCCGTTTTTTTTATTGGGTATATGAGTGTATAGATTAAACTTTGCACGATTTTTTTGAATTTTAGTTATTCCGGCGCCTAAATGCGAACCCGCCCAAATAATACCGGAGCGTTCAATGCTTAGTGAAAGAACATCATCGTCTGCGAGCGAACTTTGATTAGTTGGATTGTGTCTGAAGTTAATGAACCTTCGGGTATCCTTATTATATCTATCTAAGCCTGAACCAAAAGTACCAATCCAGATATTTCCCGGTTTATCCTCTATGAGAGCCATTACAGTTTTGCCGGAAATAGAGTTACTTTTAATATTTGGTTCAAACCTTACGAACTTAGTTTCAGATGGTTCTCTGTTTTTTTCACTTCTGGTTAATAAATTCAGCCCGCCGTAAAAAGTTCCTATCCATAAATTCATTTCTGAGTCCAGCAATAAAGTAATCAGTTTATCATCGGACAATCCGTTTTTGTTATCCGGTGAAAAAAAATATGTATAAAAAACATATTTGCCATCTTTTCTGGCACATTTTAAAAGACCTTTACCGAAAGTAGCCGCCCAAATGAACTCATCATCATCCCATACAAGTTTAGTAATTCTGTTTGTCGGAATAACAGATGAAGGAGAGTTATTGAAATAAAAGTGATTTACCTTTTTAAATTCCTTATCAATAACAAAAATTCCATTACCCCAGGTGCTTATCCACAAATAACCATCGGCGTGTTCAATTATAGAAGTAACAGTTGAACTGTGGTTCCTTGAGAATGAAAGAGGATAGTCATAATAATCTTCTTCTTCAATCATCCTTTCGCTTAGTAAAGAAGCAATATTTATTGAAGTAAATGAGTCTGTTTCTCTATTATATTTATTAATATTTCCTTCAATAGACCCAACCCAAAGTGTTCCATCGCTGTCTTCAAAAAGAGCTGATATTACTTCACCGGCAATTGAAGTTGTATCATCAGGATCATTTAAATAAACTGTAAATTTATAACCGTCGTACTTATTTAATCCACTTGAAGTGCCAAACCACATAAAACCGATCCTATCCTGTAAAGATGTAAAAACAGTGCTTTGAGAAAGACCATCTTCAATCCTGAATTGTCTAAAACCATAATCCTGCTCAGTCGTAAAAACAAGCTCAGGTAATAATGAAATAAGTATAATAATATATTTTATCGTAATATTCTTCATTTATCACACAGCAAATTAAATCCATACGTATTATAAGTTAATTTAATTATAATGTCCACAACTCAATTGGGTGTTTGATTTTCGTGACTTATGCTAATGATTAGAGACTTGACAAATTATGTGTTATAACATATATTTGAACTGAAATTAATTTTTAATTATTAGATATATTTTATGAATAGATTAATTCTTAAAAGAAAAAGTATAAAGAAATATTCTCACATTGCTGTTGAAGACGAGAAAATTCAGTTGTTATTTAAGGCAGCTTCTCTAGCTCCTTCGTCATACAATGCACAACCCTGGTCATTTATAATGTCAAAGAGCAGTGATTCACAGAATTTTAATAATCTGCTTTTGTTGATGAATGAAAAGAATAAAGAATGGGCAAAGAATGCGCCCTTGATTGTGCTCGCGGTAGCAAAGAAAGATTTGACAATCAATAATAAACCAAACAAATACTTTTTTTATGATGTCAGCAGCGCTGTTGCGAATCTTACATATCAGGCATTAAGTATGGACTTGTTTGTACACCAGATTGGAGGTTTTGATTCGGTAAGAGCAAAAACAGATCTAAACATTCCGGATGAATATGATCCGGTTGTAATGTTAGTAATTGGATATAATGCTGAGGAGGCTGGCGATATTTATACTCAAAACAAAATCAGAAAGCCACTTAGTGATTTCGTGTTTGAGAAGAAGTTTGGAATTCCGGCTGAAATAAATAATGAAGTATTAATTAATTAGCTCAGGAGATAAACGATGAAAACAATAGTTCACAGAGCAGAGGATAGGGGAAAGGCTAATTACGGCTGGCTTGATACAAAGTACAGCTTCAGCTTTTCAAGGTATTATGATCCCGACAAAATGGGTTTTGGACTGTTACGAGTGCTTAATGATGATATCGTAAAAGAAGGTTCAGGTTTTGGCACACATCCGCACGACAATATGGAAATAATAACTATTGTACTTGAGGGCGCATTAGAGCATAAAGACAGCATGGGTACCGGAGCAGTAATCCATAAAGACGAAGTACAGGTTATGTCTGCAGGAAGAGGTATTACTCACTCTGAATTTAATCCATCTGAAACCGAACCGGTTAAACTGTTTCAGTTATGGATCTTTCCAAAAGAAAGAAATATTGATCCGCGTTATGACCAAAAATCCTTTCCTTCTTCTGACAGAATTAACGAGTTAAAAACAGTTGTATCAGGTTATAAAGAAATCGGATCGTTATACATTCATCAGAATGCAGAAATAAAGCTTGGAAATTTTACTGAAAAAAAATCTTTGAAATACAATATTAGGGACACAGTTAACGGTGTTTATCTGATGATTATTGATGGCCACATTAGCATCAATGGAGAGGATCTTTATAAAAAAGATGCAGTGGGAATTTTTGGTACAAGAGAATTTTCTTTTGATATTGATAAAAACACAAATTTTGTTTTGATCGAAGTTCCGATGCAATAAAGATAATTTACTTAATCGATGACAAAAAAAATAAAGGCGAGTTTAAAACCCGCCTTTTCTTTTACAGATAAGATTCTAAATGTCTTATATAATTTTCTGCTCCGCCGGGTTGGTAGCCGGTTTTTGCAACAGCTTTGCCTTCTGAATTAAATAATAATATTGTGGGAAATCCCTGAATACCAAATTGTTGCGCGAGTTGCTGATTGTACATTTTGGTTTCATTGGTCTGTTCTATTTTCCGCGGAAAGTCAACCATAACTAAAATTAAGTTTTTCTTAGAATAATCTTCAAATTCTTTTTGCTTAAAAACCTCATCACTTAACTTAAAACACCACTGGCACCAATCTGACCCGGTAAAGTTAACAAGCACCGCTTTATTTTCTTTTTTAGCTTTTTGTAAAGCTGATTCAAGGTTCGTTCCCCAAGCAAGATTATCACTGCTTCCGCTTTTTCCGCAACCGATTAAGAATAGCGTTAATAAAAACAATAATGCAATTTTTCTTTTCAAAACATTCTCCTTTTTTGTGTGATTATATGATTCGTGAAAACCTAAAGTGATTCCTATTCTTAGAAAAGAATGTAACCCGTTTTAATAGCAAAAGCACAAATTTGTAATATTAAAATTACAACAAGCTCCAATGAATACATTCCTAACTATAAACTTAGAAAAAGTTTAGTTTAAAAGTCTCAATTTTATATTTTGAAATTTTTTGTTATTCGATGCTTGAATTTTGGAATTTTAAAATTAAGCTTCTTCTGTTACTATTTTTTCAGTCTTCTTAGGTTTAGGAGGACGCTCATAAAGTTGAGCTAACCCGTAATACTTTAAATGCAGATCATCAGCTATCTGATCCCAGGTGAATCTCCACATCCAGTTGCCGCCCAGTTTTCCGGGGAAGTTCATTCTTGCTTCACCGCCAAGATTTAGAATATCCTGCATTGGAACAATAACAATATTAGCCACCGATGCATATGCCAGACGTATTAGTTCATAAACAATTTCATCACCGTCATAATTCAGGTATTTCTGAAAGTGCTTGAAGATATCAGAATTTTTATCCTCTCTGGCTTTTTCAAAGAATGCACGTGTAGTATCATTATCGTGTGCGCCGGTAAGCACAACACAATTTGGAATATAATTATGGGGGAGGAATTTGGTTTCCATATCTGTACCAAATGCAAACTGAAGTATCTTCATTCCAGGAAATCCAAAATCATCTCTCAGCTTTTCAACTTCAGGAGTGATTACACCAAGATCTTCTGCAAGTATTGCAACATCGCCTAAATGTTTCATTATTGATTTGAACAATTTATCCCCGGGAGCTTTTACCCATCTGCCGTTTATTGCAGTTTCAGCATCACCTGGAATTTCCCAGTATGCTTCGAAGCCGCGGAAGTGATCAATTCTGACAATATCAACCATCTTAAAAAGATTTGAAAACCGATTTCTCCACCACAGGAAATCATCCTTCTCCATTACCTTCCAACGGTAAAGCGGATTTCCCCAAAGCTGTCCGGTTTCACTGAAATAATCCGGAGGCACTCCTGCAACTGTTTCAAGATTACCTTCATTATCTACTGTGAACAATTCTTTATTCGCCCAAAGATCTGCACTGTCATATGCAACGAATATTGGCATATCGCCAATAATTTTAATTCCTTTTGAATTAGCGTATTGTTTAACTGACAGCCACTGATTGAAGAACTCAAACTGAACGAACTTTTGATAGAGAATATCATCAGATAATTTCTTGCTCCAATCGTCCAAAGATTTTTTATCACGATGAACAAGTCCTTTATTCCAATCTTTCCAAACAATTCCACCGTGAGCTTCTTTTGCAGCCATAAAAAATGCGAAGTCGTCAAGCCAATCTTTATTTTCTTCGCAGAACTTGTTGAAGTCTTCTTCAAACTTATTAAGATTTGATTTGAAGTTGATGAATGCTATTTTTAATAAACTTTTTTTGTATTCAATAATTACCCCGTAATCTATTTGTATCGGATCGTGTTCAGGAATATTCCTTAAGTCATCTTCATTGAGCAGTCCTTTTTTTTTAAGTTTATCGGGACTGATAAGATTTGGATTACCGGCAAAAGCTGAAAAGCATTGATATGGAGAGTCGCCATATCCGGTTGGTCCTAATGGAAAGACCTGCCAGAGCTTTTGTCCGGCCTTTTCTAAAAAGTCTATGAATTTAAATGCATCATTACTAAGATCACCAATTCCGTACTTCCCTGGAAGAGATGTCGGATGGAGAAGTATTCCAGCATTACGTTCGAAAGTCATAATATCCTCTGAAAAAATTTTGATGTGAAAAATAAGGAAAGGATAACGAAAAAAGAATGAATGATAGTAAAATAAAAAATCCCGCTTTAATTAAAGCGGGATTTACTCTTACTATATTTTTTTGATAGTCTTAGTTCAAAGCAAATTTATATGCAACTCTAAAACCAAGATAGTTTAAGTCAGAAATAACATTAAACATTGCATTAAGATCTACAGCACCTTTTGGTCCTACGGGTATTTCATAGCCGGCACCTGCAGCAAAAGAGAATTCAGTCTCAGAGCTACTGCCTGATGATTGGAAACCAAACAGATCAATTTCAAACTCAACGGTGAATAAGTGAAATCCAGCCTGACCGGCAGCATAAAAACCAGAACCAGGTGAAAAGAAATATTTAACTCCAGCAAGAATAGGTATTGCTGAGTAGTCATATGAACCACCAACAAAATCCTGTTTTCCACCCCACATAAGGTATCCGGCAGTTACAGTGCCAAGAAGATTTGGGCTGAATTTATGCTCATACGATGCGGTTCCGCCGAAGCCTATATCTGCAGCATCTGACCAATCACCGATAGGTAAAGCCAGGTTGCCGCCGACGCTTATGCCCGGCATTTGAGAAAATGTAATGCTTGAAAAAAGCAGAAAAACGAAGAAAAAGGAAAGTGTTCTTTTCATTAGTGTCTCCTATTATTTTGATATTAGTTAGTACCGAATTATTTCGGATAATCAAAGATTAAATTAAAATTTAACTTTGTCAAGTTTCTTGACCATTTAATTTGTTTGCTAGTACAAAGTTAATAGAGCCTTTAGCGATTAAAAATAAAAGAGGTTATTAATTATTTAATAAACAGTTAGCTGGTTGTTAGCTTTCAAACAACCAGCTATAGATTAATTCTAGTTTAGAAAGCAAAACTTGCAGAAAGATATGCAAATGATTTTGTACCGCCTCCAACTAAGTTGAAACCTTCTCTAAGTACATCATCGTTAACAGTAGCATCAAGAGTAAAACCGCCAAACCTGAAACCAACACCAAGTCTTACATCACCTTCGCTAAACCGGGTTCGTGTATTTTCATCAAAGCTTGTAGGTGTTGCTGTTGATTGCGAAGTCTCAGAGAAAGTACTTGCAACGTAGCCAGCTCTACCGACTAACCATTCGGTAAAATACCATTCAGCTCCAAGATTCCATGAAGGGAAGTACATTCTTGAATCTTTTAGTTCCGGGTTAACGTTTTCAACTGCAGGAAATGTAGTTGATTCATAAGTAAAAGCCGGTCCACCAGAAATAAGAAGATTTCCATTTCTGTAACTAAGACCTACACCGGCAAGGATGCCCATAATAGAAGGATAATCAACCGATTGTCCTGCTGATTCAACTGTGCCTGATGCATTGTAAAACGCAAGATTTGGAACTAAAGTAAAATACCTGCTAAGGGTAATGAAGCCCCGAGCATTTGCTAACATAAGAGTATTTGAACCTTCCAGTTTATCTCCTGTACCGGGCTCAAAAGTTCCTGATGGCAATGCTATTGAAAATCCAAAGTCAAATTTGAAAGTAGGAGAGATATATCCTAACAGACCTAAATTAGCTCCAATTTGTGAAGCACTATTTTTATCTCCGGATCCTGTGGCAGGCTGAAAATCATTTGTAGTAGAAGCATAAGCAACGCCTAATCCAAGAGCCAGATCTCCAAATTCATAAGCAAAATTAACTTGAAGATTGTTATTTAGTGGAACTATACTTGCTCCAAGGCCATTGAGACCACTAATTAATCCCAGAGGGTCTAAACTTCCAATAGACATGGAACCGAAATCATCACGGGTAAGCAATATTCCTAAGGTAACATCTCTATTTAACCCAAAATTAAAACCGACAAATTGACCAGTACCGTTATCAGGACTAAGGGTTGAAGCACCAATGTCACCCCACAAGAAATTTGCGTAAGATGATATATATGCCGGATTTGTTTTTATGTTGTCCGGATCAACGATATAGGGGTTGTCTCCCATACTGTGTAATCTTGCAAATCCACCATATCTGCTGTCTTTTACTCCATCATCTTGAGCTAATAAAAGAACAGAAAAGGACAGAAAAAATACTGCAGTAAAGAACATAGTAGCTTTTTTCATAATGATCTCCAATTGTTATTGGTAAATTTATTTAGAAGAAAAAATTCGACGAGTTAATATTGCACTAAAATAATTGATTGTCAATAGGTAACTCGCCCTATAACTTATTTTATTTAAGTGGGTTATAGCATTCATTTAACAATATGCTCTAAATCACTAATTTATTATTTACAATTTATGTACCGTAATTTGTTATTAAAAATTTCCCCAAAAACCTAATTTTACTTATGTTTGCACCTTATTAATGAAAAAATAGATGAAAATTTTAAGAAAACTTTACGACTGGGTCCTTCACTGGGCTGATACACCTTACGGTGCGCCAGCTCTTTTTATACTTGCCTTTGCAGAATCTTCATTCTTTCCAATTCCACCTGACGCATTGCTAATAGCTTTAGTTTTAGGTTCCACTACAAAAGCTTTTCGTTTTGCCTCAATCTGCACTATAGCATCAGTATTAGGGGCTCTGTTAGGATATGCCATAGGCCACTTTTTATGGTGGACTCCGGCTGGAGAGTTTACAGGGATTGCAGAGTTTTTCTTTGCAAATATTCCAAGTTTTACATATGATACTTTTTATAAAATTGAAGAAATGTTTAAAGCTTATGATTTTTGGATAATTTTTACTGTTGGATTTACTCCGCTTCCTTATAAAGTAATAACTATTTCATCAGGTGCTTTTAATATTAGTATTGCGATGTTTATTATTGCCTCTATTATTAGCAGGGGTGCAAGGTTTTTCCTGGTTGCTTTTCTTATTTGGAAATTCGGTCCGCAAATCAAAACTTTCATCGATAAGTATTTTAATTGGCTGGCAATTGCCTTTACAATATTGCTAGTAGGTGGATTTTTTGTAATCAAATATATTGTATAAGAGGGTAATTGCAAATTCTGATTGCCTCTAGGATTAGCTGATAAAAATCTGCTTTAAACTGCGATATAACAGAATAAAGTTTTTAGCCCCCGTATCATATGGATGTTAAACAACAAACAACAAACAGCAAACAGTTATCATCATTTGCTAAACATTCATCATCTTTGAGTTTTAATTTTTCATTTCTTACATTCTGATTGTTCTTTCCCAAATTTTCTTTTTTCATAGTGTGGGGAAAAAATATCCATACAGAAAGGAGACTTTTATGAAAACATTCATTCTTCTTACAAAGCTATCCTCTGAAACATCAAGGCAAATTAAAGACAGAGCAAAACTGGGCAGAGCCTGGCTTGATCAGGTTAAAGAAAAATGTCCTGATGTGCAATTCATCTCTCACTATGCACTACTAGGAGAGTATGATTTTATTGATATTTATGAGGCTCCCGATGAAGAAACCGCTGCTAAGGTTTCTATGATTAGTCTTTCAAACGGAGCTTTTCAAGCACAGAGTTTGATTGCAATTCCTTATAAAAGATTTCTTGAACTTACAGAAGATATTTCCAGACAGGGAATAATAGTTTAGTAAATTGAAAGGAGATTGTTATGCCTTCTCAAAGATTAATGGATTATTTGGATCAGCACAGTATTAAGTATACTATAATGCGGCATTCACTAGCTTATACAGCTCAGGAAATTGCGGCAGCATCACACATTCCAGGAAAAATATTTGCAAAAACAGTAATGATCAATGTTAAAGGCAAACTTTCTATGGCCGTACTTCCCGCTTCCTATAAAATTGATTTTGATCGGCTTAAAAAAGCTATCGGCTGTGATTCTGTGAGGCTAGCCCACGAAAAAGAATTTCTTAATCTTTTTCCGGATTGTGAAGTTGGAGCGATGCCTCCCTTTGGTAATCTGTACGGAATGGATGTTTATGTTGCTCAAAGCATTGCTGATGAGGCAGAAATTGCATTTAATTCCTGTACTCATTCTGAGTTGCTTCAGATGAGATATAAAGAATTTGAAAAGTTAGTTAAACCTAAAGTAGTAAAATTTTCGTTTCAATCTAAATTATAATATCTATCTAAGTATCGATATGTACTGTCTAAACAGAAAATTAATTTTGAGTCCAGGTTCTATACTTAAACTATGATTATTAAAAAAGAAATAATATTCGTAGCAGCAATATGGTTTTTATCCACTAGTAGTCTTGCACAGAATAAAAAAGATTTGGAAATACTTACTGACTGGATGTGCGGATCATTTAACAGTGAAGAACAATCATTACAAGACTCTGCATATTATAACATCTCTCTTGAAATGCACAGAATTTGGGAATACCGCTCCGATGGATTCTGGATTTATGTTGAACAAGCAGTTGCTGAAACTAAAGATAAACCCTACCGACAGAGAATATATCAAATAATTGAATTTGATGGAAATTTTAAAAGTATAATTTACTCTATTCCTAATGAAGAAAATTATGCTGTAGGATATAAAGATATTTCAAAATTTAGTACTCTTACTCCTTCACAGCATGAGATTAGAGAGGGTTGTGAAGTTATTATAAAAAGAAAAGATGAAAATACTTTTATAGGTAGCACAACAGATGATAATTGTTTAAGTACCCTCCGGAGAGCTGTTTATGCCACAACAAAAGTGGTTATAACTGAAAACTCAATGATGAGCTGGGATCAGGGATTTAATAGCAAAGATGAACAGGTTTGGGGTGCAGTAAAAGGCGGATATATTTTTAAAAAGTAATAACTCATTAGAAAAAGAGGAACTCTTTTTTTAAGTGAATATACTTATATAAGCAGTATTTCTAAGATGAAAATCCGGCCTAAAGAATTCTTTTGTTATTAACATAATTAATCCTATTTTTAAACACTCGATTCGCCCTTTATGGGCGTTTTTTGTTATGTATGAATGAATTAGTAAAAAAAATATTTGAAATTGCCGAAAATTCAGCACCTGAGTTCGGATTATTTCTTATTGATATTCATCTGAGAGGTAAT
>DATHSU010000318.1:0-5544 GCA_035463895.1 Ignavibacteriaceae bacterium
TAACCATCTGCGTATGAACAGGAAACTTTATAGAATGGCGTTTCGGAAAAGCCTTTAACATTGGTGACTAAAACTCTATCCTCACCAAGATCTTTTAACTTTATCGAAGTAAAATCCGCAATGCAATCTGGTGTAATATAATTTTTAGGATCACCAATTTCATAAACCAGTTGTTCGGCAATGGTTTCAAAGGATACTCTTCCGCCGGTATTTTGATGTTTTGTAATAATGACATCACCATTTGGAAATGCTTCTGCAATGGGGAAACCAATTTCCGCCATATCCGGTATGGATTTCCAATCACCTAAAAAATTACCGCCTGATGATTGTGCACCGCATTCAAGAATATGTCCGGCTACAGTACCCGCACTTAATAAATTTATATCGCTTCTCTTCCATCCAAATTCATATATCATCGGTGCAAGAGTTAATCCTGTGTCAGTGGTTCTGCCTGTGATGATTATATCGGCTCCTTTTTCAAGTGCTTTTACTATAGGGAAAGCACCGAAATAAACATTTGCAGATAATATTTTTTCTTTTACCGATGTAATTGGTTCCCCCGTTTCCATATTCTTTAACTCTTCACCAGAGGCTAAAAGTTCATCCATCCTTGATCTTATATCATCACCGAGAACAATACCAATCTTTAAATCCTTGATTCCCAATTCTTTAGCAACCTTAATAATAGCATACGCACAAGAAAGAGGATTTACCCCACCACCATTAGTGATAACCTTGATTTTCTTTTCGACACAGTGCGGAAGAATTCTTTTCATCAATTCCGGTATGTCTCTTGCATATCCGAGATCAGGATTTTTATTTTTTTGTTTTTGGAGAATTGACATTGTTACTTCGGCGAGATAATCCATTACAAGATAATCAATTTGTCCTTTTGTAACCTGATGATACGGTGCATCGATCAAATCACCCCAGAAACCCTGTCCGGAAGCTATTCTAATTTTCTCTTTCATTTAAAAACCTTCTGAATAATATAGTTTGAAGCTTCTGAAATATCATATTCCTTATTAATGTTGATCCAGTCAATTCTATTATCAGCTTTAAACCAGGTTATTTGCCGTTTTGCGTAGCGTCTGGTATTACGCTTAATTAATTCAACAGCCCTTTCAAGTGATATTTCATTTTCTAAATAAGAAATTATTTCTTTATAACCAACTGTATTTAGTGCGTTTACTTCTTTTGAGTATCCTTTCTTCAACAAATGCTTCACTTCATCAACCAATCCATTTTCAATCATCAAATCAACTCTTTGTTCTATTCGTTCATAAAGAACTGCTCTTTCCCGGCTTATTCCAAACTGAAAAAACTGATTATTTGTATTTATTTTCTGTTCATAGAAATGCTGCCATATGGGTTTGCCGGAGATATAATAAACCTCTAATGCTCTTATCACTCTTTTCCAGTTTTGCGGAAGCATTGAATCCGCGCTTTTTGGATCAACTCTTTTTAGTTCTTTATAAAGATATTCATTTCCAAACTGTTTGCGCTTCCCGAGCAGCTCATCTCTTAACTCCTGATTAGTATCAACAGAATTAATAATACCGTCAATCAAAGATTTAATATAAAGCCCTGTCCCACCAGCCACTACTGGAATTTTATTTTCCAAATGAAGTCCTGAAATTATTCTCTCAGCTTCTTCAACAAATTTACCTGCGTTAAAATCACCATCAGGAGCGACAAGATCGATCAGGTTATGCTTTACTTTTTTTAGTTCTGCTTTAGAAGGCTTAGCTGTACCTATATCAAGATACTTATATAACTGTCTGCTGTCGGCAGAAATTATTTCACTATTAATTTTTTCTGCAACACTGATTGCAAGAGATGTTTTACCTGAGCAAGTAGGACCAGCAATAACAATTACTTGTCCCAACCTTCTTTTCCTATCAGTGGTACAAAAGAAAATTCAGGTATAACATCGGTTGCAAATTTATCTTCAGCATCTTTGGTTATTACGTAAAGCTTTTGTGATGTCCGGCTGCCAACAGGTATAACCATTCTTCCTCCAACTGCAAGCTGTTCCTTAAGTTTTTCAGGTACATCAGGTGACCCGGCGGTAACAATGATTCCATCAAACGGAGCATATTCAGCCCAGCCAAGTGTTCCATCTCCATATTTTGCGCGGACACGAATCCCTAAATCATCAAATAATTTAAGTGTGGGATGATATAACTTTAGATTTCTCTCAATTGTAAATACCTCAACTCCCATTTTATAAAGAATTGCAGCCTGATATCCTGAGCCTGTTCCGATCTCAAGTACTTTCGAACCTTTCTTTAATTTCAATTCCTGAGTCATAAAAGCAACAGTGTAGGGTTGGGAGATAGTTTGACCCTGACCAATTGGCAGTGCAATATCACTGTATGCGTGAATCTTCATTGTATTAGGAATAAATTTTTCTCTTTGAACTTCGCCAATAGCTTTCAGGACATAAATATCGTTAATACCTTTTTTAGATAATAAATCTACTAATGCTTCTCTTTCTGTTCTGGACATATTGTTTTTTATTGATTGTGTCAAAGATAATTATATTATTTATTTTTGAGTAGAAAATAATTTTTAGAAAGTTTTTATGTTTGAATCTGTTTACGGCGCATTTATTATTATGGGGATGCGTATTTGTGATGTTACATTAGGTACATTAAGAACTATACTGGTAGTCCAGGGAAGAAAATACTATGCCGCAATGATAGGATTTGTTGAAGTTTTAATCTGGGTATTCGTAATTCGTTTTGTTGTTCAAAACCTTGATCATATACCTAATTTAATCGGTTATGCTGCTGGATTTGCAACAGGTAACATTCTGGGTATTACAATTGAACAAAAAATAGGATTAGGATTTGTTCAGCTAAACATTATTTCCAGACATTTAACTGATAAGATAGCAGACAAATTAAGAAAACTTAAGTATGGTTTAACAATACTTCCAGGTGAAGGTGGATCCGGCGGTGTTGCAATTATCGTTACAATTATCCCCAGAAAGTATCAGAAAAAAGCTATTTCAATTATTGAGGAAATTGATAAAAGTGCCTTTATTACGGTTCAACATTCACTTCCTTACAGGGGATTTATTCACGGAAGTAGAAAATAAATTTCTCAAATAAAATGCTATTAACTTTTTTTGGTTTTAGCATTTTTAATCTGTATTATTTAATGAAATTTTTGAAAAGAATATTTTCAGTGATTTGCTTATAAATTTTCGGTAATAATTTAAAAATGTCTTTATTAATAGCTAACTATTTGATTTTATAATATATTTTTTAATTTTAAACCAAGATTAAATTATATCTCTAAATTTTATCCTTTTGAGAGGAGGTGAATCAAATCTTCGAAGTTCGTTTCTATTTTCATAAGTAACTATTTCATCAAATTTTTCTCAGGAGGTTCTCAATGCGAAGTTTTTCTTACCTATTTCTTTTCTTATTTATTCTTGGAGGTTTAACCCTCGCTCAGGATGCAGCTGATATCTATACCGGACCAATGAATGGGACATCCACTTTCAGTCCACAACCCATACCTTCTACGCCTGAAGCAGCTGAATTATTTGACAACGGACCTGTTATCAACGCACCCGGCGGAGGACCCGGAGGTTCAGATGGCAGCGTTTTGCAAACTAGTTTATTAATGAATACTCTTGGAGGCGGTTGGCAGCTCCCGTCAGGTATTAGTATTGCTGATGATTTTGAAGTTCCAGCAGGTGGTGATTGGGAAATTGACTCGATTAGATTTTATGGTTACCAAACCGGATCAACAACAACTACTACATTTACGGGTGTTTATGTTAAAATTTATGATGGTGACCCCTCAGCTGGCGGAACTGTTGTTTGGGGAGATTTCACAACTAACATTCTTGGTAACACCTACTGGTTAAATGGTTATCGCTACAGTGAAACAACAGTTGGAACAACTCGCCCAATTATGGCAGTTGTTGCGGCAACAATCGGATTAACATTAGCTCCCGGTACATACTGGATTGAAGCTACTGCCACAGGAACTTTAGCATCAGGTCCATGGATGCCGCCTGTTACTATTACCGGACAGACATCTACCGGAAATGCAAAACAATTAACCTCTACAGGATGGGCAGATTGGAATGACACCGGCACGATGACTCCTCAAGGTATGCCATTTAAAATGTTTGGAACTGCAGGAAGTCCTGGATATTCATTCTTTGATGATTTTGATTCTTATGTAGCAGGTCAATTACTTGCATTACAAAATCCAACTGATTGGACAACCTGGAGTAATAACCCTGGCTCTGCTGAAGATGCAATGGTAACTGATTTATTCTCTGCAAGTAATCCTAACTCAGTTGTATTTGTTACAAATGACGATGTCGTTAAGCTGCATGGGGATCTTACCGCAGGTAAATGGTACACCGGTTTCTTGATGTACATTCCAACTGGCAAATCAGGTTACTGGAATATGCTCTCTGATTTTACATTCAATACCGGTGGTTACTGGGCATTTGAATGTTACTTTGATGTAGGTGGCAACGGCAGATTCCTCACCGGTGATCCGGTAACTAATTTCACCTGGACTCCAAACACCTGGCAATGGGTTGAAGTAATTGTTGATCTTGACACTGATCAGGCTGAATTCTGGATGGGTGGAAGTCTTGCTGGCGGTACTTTGGTTAAACAATGGCAGTGGACAAACGGAACCAGTACGGGATTTGGACCATTGGTGATTGACGCCACCGATATCTTTGGCGCTACTGCTAATGATGAAATGTACATGGATAACTTCTTCATAGGTCCTGCAAGTATTACTCCTGTAGAATTAACTTCCTTCGGAGCAAATGTTAATGCTGCTGGTCATGTAGTGCTTAACTGGACCACAGCATCAGAAATTAACAATCAGATGTTTGAGATAGAAAGAAGTATTGAAGGCGGTGAATTCTTCCGTATCGGCTATGTTGAAGGACACGGTACTACTACTCAGCAGCAGGAATACTCATATACAGATGTGAATGTAACACCGGGAACTTATTTCTACAGACTAAAACAAATTGATTACATAGGTACATTTGAGTATTCAAATGCAGTTATGGTTGATGTAAAAGGTCCATTAGGATTTGAATTAGGACAGAACTATCCAAATCCATTTAACCCATCAACAATAATTGATTTCAATATTCCGGAAGCTGGAATGGTTAAACTTGCTGTGTACAATATTCTCGGTGAAGAAGTCGCACTTCTTAAAAATGAATATATGCAGCCAGGTTTCTATCAAACAGCATTTAATGCAGTAGATCTTCCAAGTGGAATGTACGTATATAAGCTTGAAACAGCTAATATGGTGCAAGCCCGTAAGATGATGCTGATGAAGTAACCTTATTGAATATTATTTAAATAATATTCCTTTGTTATTTTAGAAGCCGCCTCTGTGCGGCTTCTTTTTTATAAAAATTAGTTTGTTGCATGATTGATTTAGTCACATTATATTTGTCTTCGTTTTTATTAAGTTCTTGAAGCTTTTTGTGAACTTTTTTGCGGGAATAGCTCAGTTGGTAGAGCGCAACCTTGC
>DATHSU010000319.1:0-1591 GCA_035463895.1 Ignavibacteriaceae bacterium
AAAAGCTAAATATTTGGTCACTCAGCCCCGGAATATCAAATGATATTTGGATAGGCACATATGGAGCCGGATTATATCGTCTTGATTTACTAACCGGAAAGCTTAAGAGTATTCCCCTTTTCAGCAGAGGCTTATATCCTGAGTCTGTAAAATATAATAAGGCGGTATATTGTGATAAGAGCGGCAATGTCTGGATCGGGTATTGGGGATATGGACTTGTAAAATATAACAGTAATTTCGGCGAAGTTAAATCCTGGCAAAATGATCGTAAAGATGATAATAGTTTAAGTCATGATGACGTTTGGGTTATTTATCAGGACAGGAAAGGAAGGATTTGGGCAGGCACGAACGGAGGTGGATTGAATTTATACGACGCAAATAATAATAAATTTTATAATTGGATGGCAGATGAAAATAACCCTAACTCTTTAAGTGGAAATAATATCTATTCCATCTGTGAAAGCTCATATTCATCAGGAAAAATAAGACAGAATTATTCCTTTGAAGAGAAAAATACTGTTTTATGGATCGGCACAAATAACGGTCTTAACCGGTTTGAAATTGATGAAAGAACAAGTAAAGATCTCTCATCATTACAAACAAATATTAAACACTATTCAATTAAAGATGGACTCTCAAACAATTCAATTAAAAGTATTATTGAAGATAATGAAGGCAATTTGTGGTTTGGCACAAGTTCCGGTATTTCCTTTTTTGATTTAAGCACAAATGAATTTTTTAACTTCAACGCTTCTGATGGTGTTACAGGAACAGTGCTCAACTTTTCTTCAGCACTTAAGGACGAAAACGGAATTGTATATATAGGCAGCAATGAAGGAATTAACTTTTTTAATCCCGATGATATAAAGCTGTCAAATTTTAACCCGCCGGTTATCTTAACTGATTTCCAGATTTTTAATCAATCTGTTTTGGTTGGTGATGATTCACCCCTGAAGACAAGTATCTATCATTCAAAAGAAATTGTGCTTTCACATTCACAAAATGTTTTTTCATTTCAATTTGCCGCACTTGAGTTTGCTTCGCCTAAGGCTATTCAATATGCGTATAAAATGGAAGGATTCGATGAGGATTGGGTAAATATAGGAAACAGAAGATTTGTTACTTACACAAACCTTAATCCCGGCGAATATATTTTTAAGGTGAAATCAACCAACAGCGATGGAATATGGAGCGATAATTTTTCTTCAGTAAAAGTTATCATAACACCCCCGTGGTGGCAAACAATATGGGCAATCGGTTTATATGTCTTAATTTTTATTCTGGGAGTTTGGGGCATTATAAGATTCCAGATCAACCGTGCAAAACTGCAGCATGAACTAAAAATGCGCGAATTCGAATCTCATCATATTCGCGAAGTTGAAGGTATGAAGTCCCGTTTTTTTGCAAACCTCTCACACGAATTCCGAACACCTTTGACTTTGATAAAAGGACCGCTTGAACAATTGCTAAGCGGCAATGCTAAGGAAAATACGACCGGGCTTTACAAAATGGCTTTAAGAAATACGGAAAAGCTGCAGAATCTTATTGATGAGTTATTGGAACTATCAAAGCTTGAAATTGAAAAAATTCC
>DATHSU010000320.1:0-2745 GCA_035463895.1 Ignavibacteriaceae bacterium
CGGAATTTCATATAAAATATCGCTTAATTCTGATATGACATACAGCGATGTTTCTGTATATCGAGGTAAAGATGATAAACCCTTTTTTGACTACGGCACCTGGAATTTATTAACAGACAGCACAATTTCGCTTTCCCAAACAGAAAGAAAATTCTTATTGAGTAACAATGAGCTGATAATGCTGGATTTGGAAGGAAACAGAATTGAGTCCAGCTTCTCAGAAAGGTATCATTTAAGAAAAGAAATTGTGGAAGAAAATCCTGACATCTATAAACGAAAATTTGAGGAAGGCATAGACTTTACTGCAAGAGGCAACGAGCCCTTCTGGTCGCTTGATATTGATTTTGACAAGCAAATAAAATTTACTTCTATGACAGATATTGCTGAACTGAACACACCAATTGTAAGCGGAATAAATTCTGATGACGGGAAAAGCACTGTCTATCATTCAATTACCGAAGCAGGAGAAATTCAAATAACAGTTACTGAGATCCCTTGTACGGATAATATGTCCGGTGAGCAATTTACACACACAGTAAAAATTCAGGCAAAGCGTTCTGTTGACAATCAGTTTACAGAGTTTACCGGTTGCGGAAAATATTTAATGGACTTAAGATTAAACGATATCTGGGTTATGCAGGAAATGACGGGTGTTGTCCTCAAGAAAGAAGAACTCAATAAGGGATTACCTACATTTGAGTTTCATTTAAGAGATAATAAATTCAGCGGACACGCCGGATGCAACCAGATGAACGGAAGCATAAAAGCCGAAGGAAATAAAATTAAGTTCGGATCTATTGCCAGCACAAGAATGGCCTGTCCGGACATGACGGTAGAACAGGCCGTGGGCAACGCCCTCTCAAGCAAAACACTTACTTACTCAATTGAAAATCTGAAATTAACCCTTATCTCTGAAGATGGAGTTAAAATGGTATTTAAAAAAGTTGATTAACCCGAACAGACTTTACTCATCAACCCGGTTATAAAGTTCACCAAAACCATCGTAAACATTATCAGCAAGGGAAAGGGTTTTTTCTGTTAAACTAAATATTGCTTTCGGAAACGAACTGCCGTTATCAATAATAAAGTATAAACTATCCGAAGAATAGATGGACAAATCTTTTTTAAGCTTAAAAGATCTTGAAGAAATTAATCTATCACCGATATAAGATTCAATTATATCCGGTTTAACAAATTGCAAATACTTTGCCGGCTCATTTTCGTTTGGCGTAATTGTTCTACCGTCAATTCCCCCGCTGCTTTGAATCCAAATCCATTTTCCATAAAGTTGCGGAAGTTCTGTTTTTTGAGCATCACTGCTACAACCGGAATTAAAGAGCGCAAAACAAAAAAGTATAAGGCATAAAATTTTCATTTTAGAGCTTTCAGTTTTATGGCTGGGTTTTTATTTATTAGAAATATAGTAAAAAACATCACCTCTTTTTTAATCAAAATATGTGATGAGGAATAAAAACATGTTTTATTTAGTTCAGCATATTTAAAATACAATAAATAAAAATTTAATTCAGGACAAAGCGATGCAAACAATTTTAGGATCAAGCGGGGTAATTGGAAAAGAACTGGCAAAATCATTAATCCAGCACACGAACCAGATAAGGTTAGTAAGTCGGAATCCGAAAAAAGTAAATCAAACAGATGAAACATTTACAGCTAATTTAACAAACGCAGAGCAGACATTAAAAGCCGTTGAAGGATCCGAAATTGCTTACTTAACGGTTGGTATTCAATATAAAGCATCAATCTGGCAGCAGCAATGGCCGGCTATAATGAGGAATGTGATTGATGCCTGCAAGACAAACAATACTAAACTTGTTTTTTTTGATAACGTATATGCTTATGGCAAAGTTGATGGATGGATGACAGAAGAGTTACCGTATAAACCAGTTAGTAAAAAGGGGGAAGTCCGTAAACAAATAGCTGAGATGCTGATGAATGAAGTTGAGAAAGGAAATATTAAAGCTCAAATTGTAAGGGCTGCAGATTTTTATGGGCCAGATACGCCGCTAAGCATGGTTACAGTAACTGTATTTGAGAACTATAAGAAGGGTAAGAAAGCACAATTATTTCTTAGTGATAAATTCCTTCACTCATATACTTACACTCCTGATGCCGGCAAAGCAACCGCGATACTTGGAAATATAGAATCCGCATACAACCAGATCTGGCATTTACCGACAAATAAAAATGTAATGACAGGAAAACAATTCGTTGAAGCTGTCGCAGAGGCATTTTCTGTTGAGCCCAAATACATGCTGCTTAACAATTTTATGATAAGCCTGGCAGGACTATTTATTCCCGAAGTAAGGGAAAGCAAGGAAATGATGTATCAGCTTGACTCGGACTATTTATTTGACAGTTCCAAATTTCAAAAGGCTTTTAACTTTGAGCCAACAGACTATATAACAGGCATTAAAGAAACTGTAGAATGGATGAAGAGCCAACAATAATCCGTTGATCATTCGTGTTCATTTGTAGTCATTAAATTGTTGTTCTATAGTTTTTGATGCCCCACTCTATTCTGGATATGAATATCTGTTTAAGGGATTTTGAGTTTGTTCCCTGAATAATGTCAAACCTATCTCCGGAGGATCGTGTTAATTCTATTTCATCATCAAAAAAACTTTCTGAAGAAAAGGAAATTTCAAAACTTTTAATTTGATTGACCTTGTAATGATCTGTCAGATAACAATCCAATATCATTTCGATGTATCTTGTATTATTTAC
>DATHSU010000321.1:0-2282 GCA_035463895.1 Ignavibacteriaceae bacterium
ACCTACTCCGGGTTCACCTATTAAAACAGGATTATTCTTTTTTCTTCTGCTAAGAATCTGAGCGACACGTTCAATTTCTTTTTCACGTCCTACAACCGGATCAAGTTTATCTTCATTGGCAAGTTTAGTAAGATCTCTTCCGAAATTATCAAGAACAGGAGTTTTTGTTTTATCTGTTCTTTTATCGCCTGCTGTTGGTCTTGGTATATTCGGGTCTTTCGGATTTTTGCTGCTCATCATAGCATTCAGTTCATTTCTAGCTGCATCGTAGGTAACATTAAACTGATGTAATATCTGAGTAGCTATATTATCTTCGTCACGCAATAAAGAAAGAAGCAAATGTTCTGTACCAATAACATCTGCCTTATAAATTTTTGATTCGATCTGGGTTATTTTTAAAACCTTTTCAGCTTGCTTTGTAAGCGGAATGTTTCCAATAGTAAGGGTTCCGCCTGAAGTCCTAACAGTATCTTCAATGGCTTTTTTCAGTTTCATCAAATCACTATCAAGATTACGTAAAATTCTTACTGCAACGCCCTGACCTTCACGAATAATTCCAAGCAAAAGATGCTCGGTTCCAATATAATCATGACCCAGTCGGAGAGCTTCTTCCCTGCTTAACCTAATAACATCCTGCAATCTATCTGAGAAATTTCCGTCCATTTTTGTCCTTTTTTAATTTACATCTGTTAACTAAACAAAATTTAGTATTTTTTCGTTTCACATCGGAAATATATAATAAGTGCTTCCGGCAATCAAGACACTTGAAATTATGCAGACTTACCGGCTTATCTTAAAGATAAAAATGAAATAATCCAAGTATAATGCCATAAAATTTGATGATAATTTGATTGAGTTTTGAGCAAGTAATAAAATATAATACTCAAATACGGCAAATTATCTATCATTATGTCTTAAATTAGATTAAATTTGCAATCAGACCTGACAAATAATCAGTTTGTATTTTTATCAATGCATTTAATTTCAGGTAAATTTTGGTTAGACTTACAAACAAAATTCGTTAATTTTTTAGGAGAATATAGATGGAAGCCGTTACAGGACTATCACTGGTAATTATTGTTGCCATAGTACTATTTCTAATTGTTTTTCTTTACTTCGTACCAATCGGATTATTCATAACAGCATACTTTTCAGGAGTAAAGGTTAAAATATTCCGCGACCTGGTTGGAATGCGACTAAGAAAAGTTCCTCCCGTAATAATTGTTAGAAGCATGATCACCGCAACCAAAGCAGGTTTGACAATTGATCAACAAAATCTTGAAGCTCACTACCTTGCAGGTGGAAATGTTTTAAAAGTAATTAACGCATTAGTATCTGCAGATAAAGCAAATATTAATCTTACATTCGAACGAGCAACTGCAATTGATCTTGCGGGAAGAGATGTTCTTGAAGCTGTAAAAATGTCTGTATTGCCTAAAGTAATTGAAACTCCTTTAGTGGCCGCAGTTGCTAAAGATGGTATTCAGCTAAAAGCAATTGCTAGAATTACAGTTCGCGCAAATATTGAAAGATTAGTTGGTGGTGCCGGTGAAGCAACAATTCTTGCCAGAGTTGGTGAAGGTATTGTTTCAACTATCGGTTCTGCTGAAACACACAAACAGGTTCTTGAAAATCCGGATACAATTTCTAAAAGCGTTCTTTCAAAAGGACTCGATTCCGGAACAGCATTTGAGATTCTGTCAATCGATATTGCGGATGTTGATATTGGTCAGAATATTGGTGCTATACTTCAGACAGATCAGGCAGAAGCTGATCTTAAAGTTGCCCGTGCAAAAGCGGAAGAAAGACGTGCTGCCGCAGTTGCTCTTGAACAGGAAATGACTGCTGAAGTTGCCAGGCAACGGGCTCGAGTTGTTGAAGCTGAAGCAGAAGTTCCGAAAGCTATGGCGGATGCTTTCAGAAGCGGAAGACTTGGAATTTTTGATTATTACAATATGAAAAATATTCAGGCTGATACTGAAATGCGGGACTCAATAGCAAAACCGGAAGATAAGAAGAAGGGTCAGGATGGATAATTTCTTTGAAATACTTATCTATCTTTTTATAATAGTTACTTTCTTAAGTTCTATCTTCAAAAAAAAGAAACCTGTACCGCAAAAGCCGGAAGCCCGTGTTCCGCAGCAGCGTGAAGAAGTTGACATCAGCTATTCACCGGAACAGGAAATGGAATCAACTCCTGTAAAATCTTCATCAACTGATGAATACGATATATTGAAAGAGTTAGAACAGTTTTTCAAGGTTGGCGAATCTCAGCAGAAACC
>DATHSU010000322.1:0-36794 GCA_035463895.1 Ignavibacteriaceae bacterium
ACCTGACGGCACCAACTGGATAATTTTTTTCATTTTTCCGAAATAGTTTATTGCTTGTTTTCCCAATAATAATGCCGTTGTTATGTTTAGAATTTAAGACCAAATCAAAGAAAAAGTGTGAAATTTTTACTAAATAGAGACAACACAAAACACTTTGTATTATATTGCAACAATTGTAAAATATTGCCTTTGTAGGTTATTTTCCTACACTTTTTTTAAAAATCAAGGATTTGAGAGGTAACCAAATACGAATAGTGCTGTTGCATTACTTCCAATTGTTGGTTCATTTGACAGATAATCGTTGTAATCATCAAAATATTTAACAGATGAAGTATTGAAAGCATTAAAAGATTTGTCAGTTCTGTTGATTTCGTATTCTTCAAGAAGAGTAACCGGGATTGGTCCTGAACTCAGAGCTCCGGGAAGATATCCATTATTGAAGTATCCAACCTGAGAATGAAGTTTTTTTGGATATTGACTTCCAATATTATAAATAAACGAAACTCCCCAGGGATTCCTACCTAGTACATAATCTCTTTGAAATAGCATTAAAGAATCAAAAGAAGAATCGTCTGTTAAATCTTTGTAAAGAATTGATTGTAGAGCAGCACCAAGAAATGAGTTAGTTGTGCCCCAGGTGTATTCAGTGGCTTCTCTAAAAAATGACTTATCTGAATGGAGTTTATAAGTATCCAGATTATTTTTTATATATGAGATAAACCTGCTATCGAACTGTGCAATTTTGTAATGAGCTAATGTATTTATATTACCCCAGCTCCACCAAAAATCTGATTTTGCACTATCAGCAAATTTAATAGCATCATTGAAGTAATTTCTGTTTTTTGTGGAAAGGTATAACTCGACAGCACCGAGTGAAGCCTTCCCCCAATGATTATAATCCTGGTAAAAACCGGATTGAATACTGTCAACATCTGGTACTTTTTGCAGAAAATCATATACTTCAACTGCAGAGTTAAGTAAGATCTCCGAAAAGTCATAGTCATAAAATCTGTCTTTCCATATTCTTGAGGCTAAAGACATCACTGCTGAAAAAATCCCAACCTGATTTTTTCCAATGCCAGCATAACCGGTTCTGTTATATCTTAAAGTATCATTTTCTGGCAAACGCCATCCAACACTATGATCTGAAATATCCTGAACCTGAGTGATAAATAAGTCGGGTTTAAATCTGCACCTTAGTAACCAGTCGAGCCCAACCCGCGCTTCTTCAAGAATATCCGGTATATCATTATTGTTAAGATCATAGCTGAATTTTTCTCTATCAAACTCATAACTAAAAAGCAATATGTAAGTAGTATAAGCAGCTGTAGATAAAAATTTAATATAATCTCCTGCATCGTGCCAGCCGCCTGTTACATCAACACCAGAAGAATCAGAATATCCTGAAACTTTGGCAACATCAGAAAGATGGCAAGGTTCGTGCAGCAATGGATTTGTAGGTCCGCATCGTTGAACCTTAAAGAAAAGACTGAGTGAGTCTCTAACGGAATTAAAAATTCTGCTATTAATTTCAAATGGGAAAGATCTCGTACCGTCCAGTTCAATGTAAAACTGTCCGGTGGTTTGAAGAGTGGAAAAATCAATTTCAAAACAGAATGAAAAATTTCCCCAAGTAAAATAATCCGTTTCAAATTCTTCTTTGTGAACTACTTTATTGCTTCGGCTATCATTAACCAGAAAAAAATCTGATTGTACCGGATGATCAGAAATTACTACAGCAGTTTTCATTTCATCCGGCTGGAAGCCAACCTGACTTAATCTTATGTAAGGTTTATCTTCTACACCTGCCTGGCAGCTATAAGTAAATATAAAAGCAGAGAGAATTAAAACAGTCTTCAATAATTTCATTTAAGGTTTTCTGATCAACTCAATCAGTTTTCCTTTTTTTCAGGAAAATTGCTTCCAACAATAGAATCCCAGATAGGAGTGCTAACACCAAATCCTTTTGTTGAATCCTGATAGTGGTGCTTCATATGATGGTTTTTTATAGCTAACCAGTATTTACTATGCATGTTAAAGTGGTGAATTGCATAGTGAGTGATATCATAAAACAGATAACCCAGAAGAAATCCTGCAAAAAATGGTAATACAAGAACGTTTCCTAAAATGAAGCTGAACAGAATGAAAAATAATAGCGCCAAGGGAATACTAACTGACGGGGGCATAACCAATCTTCTTGAATCATTAGGATAGTCGTGATGAACACCATGAAATATGAAATGTACTTTTTCCCCAAACTGACTTTTTGGTCTAAAGTGAAATACAAATCTATGAAGTGTGTACTCTGTGATAGACCAGATGAATATTCCAAATAAGAATAATCCTGCAATATTCAAGAAATGTAATTGATGCTGCCAAACAGCCAGATACAACATGTATGCGATAATTGGAAGATAGATTATAATCGGTACTGAAGGATGAACACGTGATAAACTTTCAAGAAAATTGTTGTTAAACATCCTAACAGTTTCATCTTTATTAGACACAAAATTTTTAGCCATAACTCATTACTTATAGATTATTTTATTATTACAAATTTAATTATACGAATAATAATATTAAACAACTCTGTATTGCTAAACACAACTATTACTTATATAAATTAAGAATAAACAAGTCATGATGGAATGCGGTCCTATTTAAATCGAATCCTTAAAAATTAAGATACTCATAAAAAAATGTTAAACATTAAAGTTTTTATTTGATATTAAATTTCAAAGTGTTCATATTTCCCATCATTATTTTCAACTTAAAGCACTTTATTCTTTTGGAGGTTTGATGCCGCAGCTAAATGAGCGCGAACAGTGGGGCTCTAAATTAGGATTTGTTCTGGCCGCTGCTGGTTCTGCAATCGGACTAGGCAACATTTGGAAATTTCCCTATGTTGTTGGACAGAACGGCGGTGCAGCTTTTATTATAATATACCTTTTATGTGTTGCAATGATTGGGCTTCCGGTAGTTATTGCTGAAATTTTAGTAGGAAGAACTACTCAGAGGAATCCAGTTGGTGCATTCAAAGCACTTTCAAAGTCAAAATTTTGGCCACTCGTTGGCGGCATGGGCGTATTAGCAGGATTTGTTATTCTATCTTTCTATGCGGTAGTTGCTGGATGGTCTGTTGGTTATATATATGAAGCAGCAGCCGGAAGATTTGCTGAGTTTAAAACTGCTGAAATAGCAGGTAATCATTTTAACAATCTTACTGCGAATGTTTATTGGGGAATTGGGATGCTTGCCCTGTTTATGATTATGAGCATGACTTTTGTTTATGCCGGGGTTAAGAAAGGTATTGAAAATGGCAGCAAAATTATGATGCCAATCCTATTCCTTCTTCTTATAATAGTAATGATACGCGGACTTACGATGGAAGGAGGTGAAAAAGGACTCGAGTTTCTTTTCAATCCTGACTGGAGTAAAGTTACCGGTACTACAATTCTGGAAGCATTAGGGCAATCGTTTTTTACCTTGAGTCTTGGAATGGGAGCTATGCTAACATATGGAAGTTATATGACCAAAAAGGATAATATACCTTCAGCTGCAGTTGAAATAGTTTTTCTGGATACATTAATTGCTCTAATAGCAGGCGTAGCTATTTTCACTGCGGTTTTTGCAACAGGACAGAATGCTGCTGAAGGTCCGGGATTAATTTTCCAGACTCTTCCAATTGTGTTTACCAAGATGCCGGGCGGATACATTATGGCTATCCTTTTCTTTATACTGCTTACAATTGCAGCAATAACATCTGCAATTTCCCTGCTTGAAGTGGTTACTGCTTACTTTATTGATGAGAAAAAATGGAAAAGACACAATGCGGTGTTGGTATTTGGTGGCCTTGCTTTCATTATTGGAATTCCAAGTGCACTTTCATTTAACTTGATGAAAGATTTCACTTTGTTCGGATTAAACTTTTTCGATCTTGCTAATTATTTATCTGCAAATATTATGCTTCCGCTCGGAGGACTTTTATTAGCTATTTTTGTCGGCTATATCTGGGGAATAGACAAGGCTTTCAACGAACTTAAAAATGGTGCGGAAAAACTATTTGAAAAATCAAAATTAAGAGTAAAGATTTGGGCTATACTTGTAAAGTACTTAGCACCTGTATTAATCTTTCTTGTGTTACTGCAATCTTTAGGAATATTACAAAAATTGCTTGGATTGTTTTCTTAATTAGTAAAAAATCAACAATCAAATAAAAATATGAAAAGATCTATTGCAGGGCTCATTACTTTCTTTATAATAATAGCTGTTCTTATTATTGGCGGTGTCGCTTTTTTCGAATCAGTTTGGTCCTTCCCTGGTAATTTAGATTTTATTAAAAACTTTCCATCTTCCGAATACCCCATCGGTTCCATTCCATTTATGGTTATTGCACTTGTGGGAACAGGCATTTTTATTACTATTAAATTAGGTTTTCCGCAATTAAGATATATAAAGCATGGAATTAAAGTCACTAAAGGTAACTACGATAACCCTGATGATAAAGGAGATCTGAACCACTTTAAAGCATTGGCAACTGCTCTTTCGGCTACTGTTGGTATAGGAAATATCGCCGGGGTTGCAACTGCAATATACTATGGCGGACCAGGTGCTCTTTTCTGGATGTGGGTAACTGCTTTTTTTGGTACTGCACTTAAATATTCTGAAGTTACATTAGCTCATCAATTCAGAGAATTTGATCATAAAGGTAATACTGCCGGCGGACCTATGTATACAATTGAAAAGGGTCTCGGCAGCAACTGGAAATGGCTTGCAGTAGCATTCGCTTGTTTTGCAGTTATTTGTTCATTTGCGACCGGCAATGCCATTCAAACTTTCACTGTTTCTGATCAGATTTACTCAGAGGTTACTCAGATTGTCGGGCAAACTCATTTTCTTACTGAAAAACATAATATATTTGGAAATTTTGCATTATCAGTTCAGCAGGTAATAAATGGAATTGTACTGGCATTTATTGTTGGCCTCGTAATAATAGGCGGCATTAAAAGAATTGGAAATGTAACCGGCTTTCTATCACCATTTATGGCTATTATTTATGTAATTGCCGGTCTATTAATATTAGCTTCAAACTATTCCCACCTTGGTGAAAGTTTTAAACATATTATTGAAATGGCATTTAATCCGCCTGCTGAAATAGCCGGAGTTGGAATCGGTTCATTTCTTGTAATGTTAAACACAATGCTATGGGGAATTAAGAGGGGTTTGTATTCCAATGAAGCTGGTCAGGGAAGTGCAGCTATTGCACACTCAACGGCAAAAACTGAATACGCCGTGCGAGAGGGCTCAGTTGCTTTACTTGAACCTTTTATAGATACAATTACAATATGTACAATCACTGGTTTGGTTATTATTTCAACAGATGCATGGCATCATACTCAGTTTTATATAACACGAATAGATGCATCCTTTTCAGGTGATCTGTTGAACAGCAGTCTTTTAACTTCATATGCATTTAAACAGGGTTTAAGCTGGCTGTTTGATTTTGGAGATAAAATTGTAACGCTGGCTGTTTTATTATTTGCTGTCTCAACAGCCATCAGTTGGTCATATTACGGTGAAAGAGCAGCAAACTACCTGTTTGGTAAAATTGCAACTTTTCCATATAAATTAGTTTATGTTCTTTTTGTGTTCATTGGTGCTATTGCTGAACTTGAAGCCGTTTGGGCTTTTGGCGATGCTGCATTAGGTTTTATGACTTTCCCGAACCTTTTAGCAATTATTCTTTTATCAACTACTTTAAAGAAGATGACAAAGGAATATTTTTCTATTGAACATAAAGAATATAAAGAACAAGAGAATTAAGAGATAATAATTAAAATAGAAAACTTCAGCCTATATGGTCGAAGTTGAAATAATTTACAAAGTAAAATCAATCATCACTTATATTTCCAAACTCTCTTAACTCAGGTTCATCATATGATTGAAAAGGTATATTACTGTCATTAGTAGCGAGTACTAATTTCCCCTCTTTAATATTCTTATAAAGCAGATCATTTTCAATGAGGTAATAAAATTGCTGCTTAAATTCCTCGAGAGATATTCCTGCAGTAGCCGCATATTTTGCAAGTTCGTGAGGATCTTCAAAATCTGCCTGATTTAATCTTAACATATATCTTCTTGCTATATAAAAAGTTTCAGACGCAGGATCAACCATTCTAACACGGGTTTTTTTGGTTTCCGGATCAATTATATCCTTAAAGTACAACGGTACAAAATGACCATTCTGTATTGAAACCATAGCACCGCTACCACCATTTAGGATAAACTGAGTTGCAGAAAACCCAAGATCACGGGTGTATTCCATATCAAAAGGTATAGGGTCAGCGCATCTTAATTCATAACCAATGTTCTTAGCAACAATAGTGGTTTTAAGACCAAATTCTTTTAGTCGGTCCTGAACTTTTGCTTTAAGTATTTCACCAAAATTAATTTCAGCAATTCTAATATTATCGTGTGCATCACGTTCAACATCAACAAGAAAATCAAAATCGCTGGGGTTCAAATGTTCAACAAGACCTTCGGCAAGTACTGCAACACCATCTGTTTTGCCATAACTCATACGTTTAATGATAGCACCGACAAGAATATCGGCAATGTGAGAAAGTTTAATTTCTTTAGAGCAAAATTCTTCTGGTATAAGAGTTAAAGTCGCTCCTGTTGCTTTGCCAATTCCTAGAGCAAGATGACCTGCTTTCCTTCCCATAGAAACGACAAAATACCAGCGTGAAGTAGTTTGTGCATCAACCATAAGGTTTTTTACAACTTCAACTCCAATGTGTCTGGCTGTTTGGAAACCAAAAGTTGGTATGCCATGCGGTAAATCAAGGTCATTATCAATCGTCTTTGGTACGTGAACTACTCTGATTCTACCGGCAGCCATTTCATTTACTTTAAGTGCACTGAATGCTGTATCATCGCCACCTATGGTAATTAATTTATCAACATTTAATCTTAACAAAGATGTAACGGTATTTTCAAGGTGTTTCTTATCTTTTGTAGGATTAGATCTTGAAATACCAATATGCGACCCCCCTCGAAAATGTATCCTGCTTACGTTATGAATATTAAGTTCTTTGACTTCTGAAATGTTCCCTTGCATGATCCATTTAAAACCGTCCTTAATACCAAGTACTTCAATTCCTTCAACAGCAGCTCTGATTGTTGCGGCTCCTATAACGCTGTTTATACCTGGTGCAGGACCTCCGCCAACTAATATTGCTAATTTTTTGGGTGCTATGGACATTACTAATTAAACTCCTGAAAAATATTTTTTTAAAGTGACAATTTTTTAGATTAAAGTACTTTTAGTTTAGCAAACTTGAGCATTAACTGCTTTACATTATTTCCCTCAAAGTGAACTGTTGCTTTAAGCGTATCACCGCTGCCAACGACATCTGTAACTTTTCCTAAACCGAACTTATCATGCATAACTCTTGCGCCGGGTCTGAGAGATTTGTTATCCTGGTTAAAATCTTCATAATCTACTTTTTCAAAATACTCGTAATAGATTTCTTTCTTGGTTTTACGGTTAGATTTCCTGCCCATATTACCATTAACATCTTTCACGGTTGCGGGGTCAAGTTCGTCAATAAATCTTGATCTGCTCTGGTAAGCAACTTCACCGAATCTGTATCTTGAGCGAGCGTGAAGTACATAAGCTTTTTGCTGAGCCCTTGTAAGAGCAACATAAAATAATCTTCTTTCTTCTTCAACAGATGCGTCGGTACTGAATTTATTAGATAAGGGGAAAATTTCCTCTTCACAGCCAGATACAAAAACTATTGGCCATTCAAGTCCTTTAGCACTATGAATTGTCATAAAAGTTACGCAGTTCCTTTTATCTTCATAAGTGTCAATATCAGCAACTAATGAGATATCCTGTAAAAATTCTTCAAGAGGAGCATTATTATTTTGATTTGAAAACTCTGTTAAAGAACCCAATAATTCGCTCACGTTTTCATAGCGTGTTATTGAGTCTGGAGTGTTCTCCTCTTTAAACATTCTTAAAATACCTAATTCATCTACTAATGCACGTGTAAGTTCACCCACTGAAAGTTTATCCTTAAGTCCAATATACTTATCCAACAAAACCTTGAAACCTTTTACATTCTTTTGAATTCTTTCTTTTATATCAATTACCTCAAAAACCCTGGTCATAGTTTCAAAAAGAGTTAAACTATGTTTATCAGCAAAAGCCAGCATTCGTGTAATGGTAGTTGTTCCTATCCCTCTTTGAGGAAAGTTCATTATTCTTAACAAGCTCTCTTCATCCTGCTGATTTGAAATAACGCGCAGGTAAGCAATAACATCTTTAACTTCTTTTCTTTTATAGAATTCCGTTCCACCAATTATTGTGTAAGGAATTTTTTCCCTTCTAAAAATATCTTCAAGGGCACGAGACTGAGCATTTGTTCTATAGAGTATGGCAAAATGAGAAAACGAAATTTTCTTTTTTGTCATTTCGTTTTTAATAAATTTTGAAATTTGCGAAGCTTCATCCTTTTCATCAGAGCATTTAACAATCTGAACAGGTTCACCCTCAGCATTTTCTGTCCACAAGGTTTTCTCAACCTGATTTATATTATTCTTAATGATCGAATCAGCAGCTTTAAGAATCATTTTTGTTGAACGGTAGTTCTGCTCAAGTCTGAATAATTTATGTTTAGGAAAGTCTTTTTGGAAATCGAAAATATTTGCTAGATTAGCTCCCCGCCAGCTATAAATACTCTGTGCATCATCTCCTACAACGGATATACTTCCTTCCCTGCCAATGAGCATTTTCAATAACTCATACTGTGCTTTATTCGTATCCTGAAATTCATCAACCAGAAGATAAATAAATTTCTTTTTATACTTATTATGGATATATGTGCTATTGCTAAACAGTTCAATTGGCTTCAATAAAAGATCATCAAAATCCATAGCATTATATTCTACAAGGCGTTTTTGATACTCTTTAAAAATATCTGCGATCTTTTCTTCAAGGAATGAATTTTTGTGAGCTTTTCTGAATTCATCTGGCATGATCATATGATTTTTTAAAAAACTAATTCTATGCCTTACTGAATTTGGAGTAAGTGCTTCAATTTCTATATTAAAATCAGTGATAATACTTTGAACTAATGAAAGCGAGTCTATAGTATCATAAATAGAAAAATTACTCTCGTAATTAATATGTCGGGCTTCCTGCCTGAGTATTTTAGCAAAAATTGAATGGAAAGTTCCCATCCAAAGTGCTTCTGCTTTTTTGCCAATAAGATCTTTAATTCTTTCTTTCATCTCATTGGCCGCCTTATTTGTAAAAGTAAGCGCCAGAATGTTGTCCAGCTCGTAACCTTTTTTAAGAAGATAAGCTATTTTATAAGTTAAAACTTTGGTTTTACCTGATCCCGCTCCTGCGATAATCATTTGGGGACCCTCTAAGTACTCAACTGCCTCCCGCTGCGCAGGATTCAAATCCTTTAAGTATTGCATATTTCTCGATTAAATTTAAAAATTTGAAGTGCAAATATATATAAATGATTAGGAATTATAAAAAACATTCACCTTGCACCTAATAAGCTTTATCATTTGTTTCGAATATTAAAGAGATGATAAGGTTTTATTATATTACTGTCCGGTATTTGAAATCATATATCAAATTTGAATTAATTAAGTTACCGGATGAAAAACCAGTATAAAAACAAAACTAAGTCGGAACTGGTTGAGGAAATCACTTCTCTGAACCGTAAGCTTCAGCAACTTCAAAATAAAAGCTCCACTCCAGATTATTCAATTGAATATAACACAATTGCATCAACTGTTCTTGATGGTTTATTTATACTATCCAAAAAGGGTTTTCAATCTGTGAATGATACCTTAGCCGGTTTCGTAGGTTACACTACCGAAGAATTTTTAGCAACTCCTCTTGAAAAGATAATAGCTCCAAGCCACAGAAAAATTGTTCTGGAAAGAGCTGAAAAACGTTGGGCTGGTGAAGACGTACCCAACAGTTATGATGTATTTTTATTGCACAAAAATGGCAAAACCCTTGTACCAGTAACATTAAGTGTTAGTTTGTTAAAAACTAAAAAGGAACCTCAAACAATTGGAATTGTTAAGGATAATTCTGAAAAAGCGAAAGCTAAAAAAGAACTTGCTGACTTGGAGAAAAAATTTAATGCTATAACCAATTCAGCTGGTGACAGTATTATTATTATAACAAGTGAATTGAAGATAACCTACTGGAATAAAAATGCCGAAAAAACATTCGGGTATAAATTCAGTGAGGCTAAGGGAAAAAATCTTTTAGATCTTATTTTCCCTGATAAAAACCAGGAGGGAGTATCAGAAATTATTAAAAGATGCAGGAATAAGGAGAAGTTTCCGGATCATTCAGATGTTTTTGACGTTGCTGCTACAGCAATTAATAGTACAGTTTTTCCGGCAGAAATCTCTATTTCAATAATTGATTCTCCGGATGAGCACCATTTAATAATTATTTTGAGAGATATAACCGAAAGAAAAGAAAAAGATAAATTATTAGCTAAAGAAAGAAACCTGTTTCAGTATTTTATGGATCATATACCATTTTCAATTTACTTTAAGGATCATAAAAGCCGGTTTATAAAGGTAAACAAAGAAGCGATTACGAAACATAGATTTGAAAATGCTGCTGATATGCTTGGAAAGACAGATCATGATATTTTTACAAAAGAGCATGCAGATATTGCACGTGAAGATGAGTTAAAACTTATAAGAGGGGAAGAAAGTATAATTCAAAAAGTTGAGAAGGAAACATGGATTGATGGAAGAACTACCTGGGTTATAACTACAAAAGTTCCCTTAAGAAACGACAGGAATGAAATAATTGGCACATTTGGAATAACCAGAGATTTTACCCAGGTTAAAAAAGCAGAATTGATTCAGCAAACTTTGTTAAGAATATCTACAGCGGTTAATTCCGTTGAAGAGATGGAAGATCTTTATGCTGAAATTCATTTAGCTGTTAAAGAGCTAATGAAGGCAGATAATTTTTACATTGCACTTTACGAAGAAAAGACAAACATACTTTCGTTTCCTTATTTTGTTGATGAAATTGACACTAAACCCGAGCCCAGAGTTTTCGGCAGAGGTTTAACAGAGTATATAATCAGATCCGGTAAAGCACAATTGATTGACAGCGAATTGGATTTAGCTTTAAGAAAACTTGGAGAAACAAATCTGATTGGTGAACCCTCTCATATTTGGCTTGGAGTACCTTTAATATTAGGTGATAAAACTATTGGTGCAGTAGTAGTGCAGGATTATTCTGATCCATCAACATATGGTGAAGAAGAATTACGTATTCTTAACTATGTATCCGAACAGATTACAAATGCAATATTAAAAAAGGATTCCGAACAGCAATTAAAAATATATTCCAGGGAACTACAGGAAAGTAATGCTTCCAAGGATAAGTTTTTTTCAATAATTGCTCACGATTTGAAGAGTCCTTTCCAGGGATTAATCGGTTTATCCAGATTGATAGTTGATGAGTATGATGAGTTGGCTGATGAGGAATTAAAAAGTTTTGTTGATGCTTTAAATCAATCAGCAGAAAGCACCTATAGCCTGATTGAAAATCTTCTTGAATGGTCGCGTTTGCAAACCGGCAGAGCAAAATTCAATACAACAAATGTCGATCTTTTCAATCTGATTGAAGAAATAAAAATGCTTTTATTTCAAACTGCGGGATTAAAGAAAATTAGAATTATAAATAAGCTTGACCCCAATACTACAGTTTGGGGAGATAAACATATGCTTGGTTCCTTATTTCAAAACATACTCTCGAATTCCATTAAATTCACAAACCGTTTCGGAGAAATTAAAATTGATTCCGCCGTTCACCAGTATAATCTTGAGATAACTATTCAGGATAATGGTGTGGGTATAGATAATGATGATTTAGAAAAATTATTTAAAATTGATTCAACTTTTACAATGCGGGGTACTGAACAGGAAAAAGGAACTGGTTTAGGTCTTATTCTTTGCAGAGAAATAGTTAACAGGCACGGCGGTAATATCAGAGTTGAAAGTGAAAAAGATAGAGGAACTAAGGTTATTTTTACATTAAATATTCATGAGTCTAACGAATAATAAATATATCATTTCCTATGAATAATGATAAAAATATTTATGAAGATTATCTTTCAGAGTTTGATGAATCAATTTCGTTCGATTCCGAAACATGTCCTGTTTGTGGTATTAAAGTATCAGATACAATTTTAGTTTCCAACTCACCTTATATTGACCTCTTAAAGGCGGATTCTGAAAGCACAGCAGATTTAGTGTATAAAAAGTTTGAGAATAATAACTTAGATTACAAAGTGTATAAAGAAATTGATACGACCTGCCTGGATTCTATAAAATATCAATTCCGGATTGTAGTCGCTATGAAAGATATTTATCAGGCAAATAAGTTATTAGAAGAATTAGCAAATGAAAATATAAAATAAAAAACCTCCGGAGTTCTGCAAAACCGGAGGTAATCTAAATGAAATTGTTGATTGTTTATTTAAGCATCATCATCTTTTTTACATCCACGAATTTTCCTCCGTTAATACCTTCGGTTTCAATTCTATAGAAGTAAATACCTGATGATACCTCACTGCCGGAGTTAGTTGTTCCGTTCCATTCATACTCATGATAACCAGCAGGAATAGTTTCATTTATAAGTAATGCAATTTGTTCACCAAGGGTGTTAAATATACTTAACTTTACTTTGCTTTCTATAGGAACAGAATACTTTATAATAGTAGAAGGATTGAAGGGATTCGGGTAGTTCTGTTCTAACGCAAAACTAACAGGCATTGCAACTTCAACTTCAATAAAATCCGAATATGTGAAAGCACCATTAAAATCAATTTGCTTTAATCGATAAGCGTATAAACCATACTCAAGATTCTTATCTGTAAATAAATAGACTGATTTATCTGTTGTAGTGCCCTTGCCTTCAATAAAACCAATTTTCTCCCAAATGAGATTTCTCACTCCGTTGGAAATGACACTACGCTCTATGTCAAAGCCCATATTATTTAGTTCAGTTGCAGTTGACCAGTTAAGAGTTATACTATTGCTGTTTACAGAAGCTGTGAAACTTGTCATCTCAACAGGAATTGCGTCCTCACCACCGGAAAATAGTATGACTCTTCCATCTCGTGAAGCGGCTGCAAATTCATAACTGAGGTTTCTGTCAACATCATCAACAGGACAGATATGCTCTGCAGCAGTACTGTTACCACCACCACCAAATGCATAAGTAAATATAATATTTCCTGTTCTTCCATCGAATACGTGAGTAAGATTATTAAGTGATGCAGATCCAACCTCAGGAACTCCATCACCGTTAAGATCTTTAAGAACTCCAATTCCAAGAATGTTGCCACCTGTAAAATTACCCCAGATATTTTGTCCGTTTGCTCCATCAAGTATATAAATATTAGGATTTATTCCACTAATAAGAATATCAGGTGAACCATTTGAATTGACATCGGTTATAATTCTGGCATCTTCGATAAAAACATTACCAATGCTGGTTTGCCAGATCTGCTGGCCTGTTTCACCATCAAGCATGTAAACATTACCAGTTGTTGTTCCAACAAGAATATCTGAAGAGGCACTTCCACCAACATTTGGAATTTCTCTAACAGTCCATGGCGTTCCCGCGGTAAGAAAAGTCCAGACTATCTGTCCATTTCTGTTGAAGCCGATAACTTCATTAAGTGTACCGACCCTGGAACCAGCTGCACCACCAAAATCAGTAGAAGCGACCATATATTTTAGTTTTTGCTGAGATGCTTGATTAATTTGCCAGATAACATTACCCGTAACACCATCAAGCAGAATAATAGAGAAACGTCCCTGTCCGGTAGTTTCATTACCACTTGCAGACACAAGAACATCCGGCACACCATCGTTATTCCAATCACGCTTAACGTCAACACCCATTATATCGCCATTACTATAGTTTATTGAATCACCATATTCCCAGATCTTTTGACCGGTTAAACCATTAAGAGCATAAACAAATTCATTACCGCCGGTTGTACCAATAACTACATCGTTTACACCATCATTATTTAGATCTGATGCAATGGCCAAATTCTGTATCCATTCAACACTTCCAGCGTTAGTGCTGCTTGGTATCGTTGAAAATTTCCAAAGGATATCACCAGTACCCGAGCTGTTTCCATTATATGCAATTGTCCAGTAATTTCTTGAACAAACTATCAGGTCTTTAAATCCATCGCCGGAAATATCATCAAATTCAATCATTGCTCTGACCTGTAAATCCTGATATGAAGTACCTGGGTTTGGCGGAACTATTGTCTGCCAGAAAATATTTCCGAGAACCGGATCTGAATTAATACCCTGCCCGGAAAGAGGTACATATAAAACAGACCTGCTGTTCGAAGCATTTGAATAAACGGTTATTGAATCAGTATATGAAATTGGAAATATTGGATTGAACCAAACACGCACAGTTGTTGATGCAAGTGCATTCAGGACAATCGGTGTATTTGCATTCTCAAAATAAAAATTATCTGTTCCAATTTTCATTGAATCAATTTGAAGTTGTGCTGAACCTCCATTTATTAATTCCAGCTCAATATAAGAAGTTGAAGCAACTCTTTTACTTCCAAAATTAACAGATGATGGATTGAATAATAAATACGGCGCAGTATAAACACCTGAACCTGTTAAGGTTACTTTTGAATAAGTATAATTAGGATCGTTGTTATAAAAAAGAACTGAATCAGTATAATCTATATATGCTGTTGGAGTGAAAGTAACCTGCAGAGATGCTGTAACATCAGGAGCAATTGTAAAAGGTAAAATTTCGTTAATGTTAAATACAGTGTTACTTATTACTGCTGAATCTAAAATGAGATCAGCGGTCCCATAGTTTTTAATTAAAATACTTCCAGTAACGGTTGAATCTATCATTACATTACCAAATCCAATATTTGGTGTAAGGATATTTATACCGGGAGTACCGCTACCACTGAGATCGTACTTAAATAATTGTCTTCCGGAACTGGCTCCAATAGGTTCAGCAAGAAGCCAGAAGTGACCACCGTCCCAGGCCAGTCCTCGTGGATTTTGCCTCAAGCCCGGTTGTTCAGGCGTATTAAAAGAAAAGAGTAAATTTTTTGTGTTTATATCAAATGCATAAATATGATCGAATCCTTGAAAACCATCATTTGCATAGAATAGTGTATCACCTTTAACTGTTACTCCGGTTGGCTGTAATTGTAAAGAGGGTATCGTATCAATTACCTGTTTAGTATTCACATCTACTTTATAAATAGCTGCCGATGCATCAGGTGAATAAATTGAAACCCAAAGCCCGGTTCCATCCCATGCAGCTCCGCCCATATACCAGGAAGCACCAAATAGCTGCGTTGATGTTATCGAATCTAAAACTGTTCCATCAGTAGAAATTTTGAATAGATCACATCTAGCAGTTTTTCGTTCTACATACCAGAAATCGGTTCCATCAAATGCGAGGCCCTGAGAGGCCCTCAATGTTGGATAATTCTGAACTGTAATAGTATCAACAAGGTTACCCTGATCATTAACTGCATAGAATATTCCGTTTCCGGTTGTAGACGAACTTGAAATCCAATATTTGCCATCAGCGTAAACCATTCCATAAGCACTGTTCCAGTATGTTCCGGTTGGCAAATCTACCGACTGAATCAGAGTTTGAGAAAAACTTTGTGAGGAAAATAGAAAAATCAAAGAGAGTAAAAATCTTAACATGACTCATCCTTTCGTTGTTACTTAAAAAAATAAATTATGATCGTGGATTTTCCGAACGCCACTTTTGAATATATTCGGCAATTTCAGTAGTGTGTGCTCCCGGTGTAAATAATTCACCAACACCCATATTCCGCAGTTTGGTAATATCCTCTTCCGGTATAATTCCCCCGCCTGTTAGCAAAACGTCTGTTAAACCTTTCTCATTCATCAAAGCTTTAATTTTAGGCAGTATTGTCATATGAGCACCGGAGAGAATACTGATTCCAATTACGTCAACATCTTCCTGTAATGCGGCTTCAACAATCATCTCGGGTGTTTGCCGTAATCCAGTGTAAATTACTTCCATCCCTGCATCTCGAAGTGCAGCGGCAATAACTTTTGCACCCCTATCGTGCCCATCCAAACCTGCTTTTGCAATAAGCACTCTTATCTTATTTTGCATTCAGCAAGTCCTCATATTTAGTTACGAATGAACGAATTTTATCAGCGTATTCGTTAATGGAATCTCCTGAATACATCTTAACCTCAAGTTTCATCTGAAAATCTTTCTCAAAGCGCGGTATTATATGAAAGTGAGAATGAAAAACTGATTGTCCTGCTGATGCACCATTATTAGAAATAATATTAAACCCATCCGCATTTAGACTGCGTTTTATAACTCCGGCCAAAAACTGAGTGACTTTTATTAATCCCTGCAATTTATCTTCAGGAATTGTAAGAAAATTATCATAGTGGGTTTTAGGAATGACAAGTGTGTGGCCGTAATTAACAGGATTGATATCCAGAAATGCTTTGTAATTTTCATTTTCAAAAATTACCTGAGCGTCAGCATTACCGGAAGCGATTTCACAAAAAATACAATCCATTTTTAGAACCTTATTTTTATTTACACTTTAAAATAAATTTTTTATCAGTTAACTGCCACTAATTCTGTTAAGTATTCAGGTATTCATCAGTTCTGCCAAAAACACCAAATATTCCGCCAGTATGAAGAAAAATATTCATTAAACCTTTTCCTTTCATTAAAAATTTATCGTTAAATGCTTTAAATGCTTTACCTGTATAAACAGGATCTAACAGTATTCCCGTTTCTCTGGCGAAGTTTTTTATCAGTTTCAATTTATCTTTATTAATGCTCTTATATCCTTCTCTTGAATAACCATCAAGTATTATCAAATTTTCATTTCTTAATCTGCAGTTAAATTTAAATTCAAGAATAGCTGCCTGGGCTAGATTAAGAATTTTTCTTCTCATTTCATATTCCTCATAAAGTACATTAATTGCGAAAACCTTTAAATCAGATTTAAAATAAGATAAACCTGCAAGAATTCCAGCAGCAGTTCCTCCGCTTCCGCAAGCAACCACAATTCCATTTAATTCATCAAAATCAATTTGCTTCTTAATTTCACTAACAAAACTTATATAACCATAAATACCTTTTGTAGTGGAACCTCCTTCAGGAATAATATACGCAGCTTTCTTTTTCTTGTTTAATATCTTTCTTTCAGCCTGCATGATATCATTTACATTTTCAAACTCTCTCTTAGTTAAATAAACTATATCCGCACCATACATAATGTTCAGAAAATGATTTCCATCCGGAATTGATGATTCGCTTCCCCAAAGAAATAATTTGGCTTTTAAACCAGCTTTACACGCTGCAATAGTGGTTGCTCTTGCGTGGTTAGATTGTATACCGCCGCAAGTTATAACAAGATCAGCCTTTTCTTTACAGGCTTCCGCCATTAAATACTCGAGCTTACGGACTTTGTTGCCGGATAGTTCAGCACCGGTAAGATCGTCGCGCTTCATAAGAAATTTTTTATTTTGAAACGATATGGTTTCAATAGGCGTGGGCGTAATGGCGAGGTCTATTTTATTAGGTGTTTTCATTTCAATTATCCGGATTTTTTAACAATTCATAAATTTTTCTTGCATGGTTTAGATCATCAGGCGTATCAACAGAGAAGGAATCAAACTCTGTTTCCACTATTTTTATTCTGAAACCGTTTTCAAGCATTCTTAGCTGCTCAAGTTTTTCAATGTTTTCAAGATCTGTGGGCTCAAGCTGAGTATATTTGAGCAGGTATTCTCTTCGGTACACGTATAAGCCAATGTGTTTGAATATATTTGCTTTTTCGAACATTTCATCTTTACTTTTGGCCTCTCTTACATAAGGTATTGGTGACCGGGAGAAATACATTGCAAAATTTTTATAATCAAAAACTACTTTTACAACATTCGGGGATTCAAGTTCTTCTGCAGTTACTATTTTTTTTGCAAGCGTTGATACATTACAAGTTGGATCAAAAAGCAAAGGCTCTATTGCCTGATCGATCATTACTCCACTGATAAAAGGTTCATCCCCCTGTATATTAACAATTATTTCAGCGTTATCATATTTCTTTGCAACAAGTGCTATCCTGTCAGAACCGGTTGCAATATCTTTTGGAGTCATCATTACTTCAGCTCCAAAATCACGGACTACCTGAAATACTTTTTCATCATCAACAGCTATTATTACTTTCTGAATCAATTTTGAATTTAGCGTTGACTCATAAGTGTGCCGAATCATTGGTTTACCGCCAATATCAGCAAGCGGTTTGCCCATCAACCTGGTAGATGCAAATCTTGCGGGAATTACGCCAAGTATAGTCGGAACTCTTTCGTTTTGCTTTTTTGACACTATTTCTTATCCTGTATAACCTTTGGCACTTTAAAAAATTTATCATTCTTATCTGGTGCGTTTTTTAAAGCTTCTTCAGCCGAAACAGAAGGTTTGAGTATATCTTCTCTGAATACATTTGAAACTTCATTTGGATGTGAAAGAGGTTCAACTTTATCTGTATTCAATTCATTCAGCTTTTCCACATAGCTCAAAATTTTGTTCATTTCAATTGTAAAGTCGTTAAGTTCATTTTCATCGAACTTCAGACGGGCTAACTCAGCAATTTTCTCAACATCTTTTTTTGTTACTGACACAATGCTTAATCCTTCTTATTTAGAATTATTGTGTTTCTTACTTTTTCCATTAACTCGAGTTCATTCTGCTTAGTATTAATATTATCAGTTGGAATTGGTTTATCAAAGTGAAGATAAATTGTTCCTCTTTTAAGCTTGAATGTACCTTTAGGCATTATCTTAGCAGTTCCATTAATTGTAATAGGAACAATCGGATAACCGCTTCTTGCTGCAAGATAAAATGCACCTCTCTTAAAAATTTGAATTTCTCCTGTCTTGCTTCTTGTTCCTTCAGGAAAAACCAAAACAGATATTTTTTTCTTGTCCATTACTTTCTTTGCATCAGCAAGACTTTTCATTGCTGCCTGCGGATCTTTCCGGTCAATTATTACATAAGGACCCAATGCAAGCTGCCATCCGAAAAAAGGTATTCGTGCAAGTTCTTTCTTAAAGATCATACTTAATCTGTTTGGAACACCCCATTGCAATGCAGTAATATCGAGCTGACTTGAATGATTTGAAGCGAAAACATAAACAGCTTTACTATTAATATTTTCAAGTCCGGACTTTTTAACTTTAATTCCTGTAATTAAAAGGATGCCGCCGGAAAAAACCTTGGATAGCAGATGATAAAGAGTAAAGCTTCTGTCAATAAAAATTACAATTAAACCAAAAATCGAACATACAAAGGTGTGAATAACAATTAAAAATATTTTAAGATATGTTATCAAGTTACTTCTCCTGTTCGAGGTTCCAGCCCTTCGGAAATGTTCATCATATCAGAAATTTTTTTTATTTCGGAAATACGATTGTTTATGGAAGGATGGCTGTAAAAAAACCATTCCACAAATGGGTGAGGTTCTTTGTCACCAAGATTTTGTTCTGTAAGTTTTTCAAGTGTATTAATGAAACTTACCGGTTTACGTGTTACATCAATTGCATACCGGTCTGCTTCATATTCAAATTTCCGGGAAAGAATATTTCCAAGAGGAGTTGTTAGTAAGCCTATTAGTAAAGACCATAATGTAAGAAGAGGTAAAGCAGAAATTTGTGTGATGGATTCAAATCCAAACCAGCTTAAAGATAATTCATAAAGTTTTGCAATAAGGAATAATGTAATAAAACTTGATAATGTCCCTATAATTAGATTCTTTGTAATGTGTTTGCGTTTGTAATGACCAATCTCATGAGCAATAACAGTTTCAATTTCATCATCAGAGTAATTTTCAAGCAATGTGTCGCCTAAAATTATTCGTTTAGTTCTTCCTAATCCGGTAAAAGCAGCGTTAGCCTTTTTTGTATTCTTACTCATATCGAACGAGTAAACGTTTTCAACTTTTAACCTGGCATTCTTAGCCAGTTCACTTATTCTTGATTTCAGTGATTCGTTTTCAAGTGGTTTAATCTTATAAAAAAGTGGAAGGATAAAAACAGGGAATATCTGTGATAGTACAACTGAAATAAAAAACATTAATATTGCAAAAGGAAGCCACCAATTTGATTCGTATTCCCTTAAAACCCAGAAGAATAATAAAAGAATCGGAATTCCTATTACTGCTGAAACAAGCAAACCCTTTGCTTTTTCTAAAAAGTACTTGAATAAATTCTGATTTGATAATTTATATTTATGCTCAAGTATATAACTGGAATAAAAATTCATTGGAAAAAATATTACAGAACCGACAACCCCTATAACAACTAAAAACAAAATAAAAACCAAATAATCTGAACTGGTATAACCTCGCAAGTATTGTTCCAGCTCTTTGCTCCATCCGAAAGCAACAAACAAATAAATAAGAATAAATCCGGCAATTGTATCAAAAATACTTAATGCAAGTTTTGTGTTGTTGTATTTCTTGGAATCCATATGGAAAAATATAGAGATGAGAATTTGGATGCAATCAGTCTATTGAGGATAACCTGACAAAAAACCAAAATTTTTCAGCGTATTTACTGGTAATTATTCTTTTAGCCAGTCAATTGCATCTTTCTGATTTCTGAAAATGCGGACATTATAGCCGTTATTTATCATTACAGTTTCAATAAAATCGTGAGAATGGTCATCCGGATCAGTTAAAAGAGCAATCTTATTTGACTTATTAAAATCTACTGAACCAATATCCTTATAACCAAATTCATAATTTTTAAAACCATTCTGAACATTTATTGATTTTCTGAGATCGTAGAGCATTGAATTAATCTTGTTCTCCTGGGCGAGCTGATTGGCTTGTTTGCCTACTTTAAGGGCTAACTCAGTAGTCATCGGACCATCAATAAAAACAATGATATATTTCCGATCATTGGAAACCGATACTGTATATTTCATACTAACCTCTCTGAAGGGTTAATGTGAAAATAACATATTTTTGGAATGATGCAAAGTATTGCAGGCGGTAATTTTAGTTTTTAGATATTATTCTCTAAAAAGCAGTAAAATATCATTGATCAAATAACAGCAATCTGCTTTCTTTTAACCCAGCCGACTTTACCATCAGGAAGACGAATTTTTTTCCATTCATCTATCTGATCCTCGAGTAGTATTTTTAATCCTTCGTTTACTATAAAGCCGTCTTTACCCTTTTCATCGGGTGAAAGCTTTACCACAACAGAGTTTTCTATAATAACTGCTTCCTGCCTTTTTTCTTCCCTGTTCAGTTTGATTGCAAAGACTGAAACTGAGATTAAAAAAACAATTAGAACTGCTGCACCGGTAAAGAATGAAATTCTTGGATGTACAATTTGACCTGCAAGGAAATATAAAGCTATTACAATCAGCAGCAATAAGTAAATAAGTAATGAAATTACAATCCAGGTTTGTAATGAAAACAATGCAAGGAAAGATTCCCACCATTCGAAAAGAAAAAATTTTGGGAGTGAATCTATTTTATCGATTGTTCTGGAATTCGCCAGCGCAAGATTGTGATTAATGTCCTCATCGTTAGGTGAGAATTTTAAAGCTTTTTCAAAATACAAAACAGCATAGCCAAGCTTTCCTATTCTGTAATAGGCATTTCCAAGATTGTAGTAAAGCGAAGCACCCTGATAACCTTCAGAAACAAGTTTTTCATACTCTGCAATGGCAGCATTGAAATCATTATCACGATAATACATGTTTGCTTTATTCATCACATCGTCAATGGATGCTGATACAGATGAAGATAAAAGTGCCAATAACACAACAAAGTATATCACTTTCATTTTCAGCTAATCCTCTTCTCTATTTCAATTATAATTGAAGAAAATTCATCATACATTTGCTGCATTGATTCTTTTTCCTTTGAGCCTGGTGCAAACCTTACAAATTCACTTTTCTCTGCGCTGGTTTTAACTCTTCTAACAAGTTCTTCCTCTATTTCCTTTTTTCGGAGTGATTCCTGTGCGATTTCAATAGTAAAATCAGCTTTGGGGATATTTAATTTATCTTCAAGGTAACCGAAAAGAGCCAATGATAATTCGGAATAAAATTCTTCAGTTTTTCTTTCGTCCAATAATTTCTTTGCAAGTTTGAAACGCGACTTTGCAATCTTTTGAGCCTTCTGATATTTAAGTAATTGTATATTACCGGTAAGTTTATCATTTTTCCGCTTCCAGCCGATTAGTCCAACCAATGCAAAAAGCGGAAGAGCAACTGATGCCCAGAAGGCAGGATGATAGATCATGAGTTGTTTGTTTTTACTAATATCATTGTAAGTTGTTTTTATAAACCTGATATCATCACCAAGCTGCCTGATATTTTCTTTTCCAGCGTAATCCGGGAATTGAGTTTCGGTTCCCTGCTTAATGTTTATTATAAGAGGTTGGGATTTGAGAGTTACATAACTTTTCTTTGAAGGATCGAAAAATGAAAATTCAATTGGTTTAATTTCTCTAATACCGGCAATCCGCGGAACAAAAAGGTACTCTGCCTCTTTAAAGCCGGAAATTGCTCCGGTCCGGTTTATCTGCTCATTAATTTTTGGATCATATTTTTCAAATCCAGTTGGAAGTTCAAATGAAGGTAATTCAAGTAGTTTTATATTACCTCTGCCGTTTATTTTCATTTTGATTGAAATCGGCTCATTAGTAATCGTTTCAGATTTATCAAGAAAAACATTGAAATCAAAATTACCAACAGCACCTTTGAATGATTCAGGTTTACGATTTTCCGGTAAAGGAAGTACTTCAATTTTTGCGGTATTGGACTTTGCCAGATATTCAATTGTCTCACCTCTTCCAAATGGATCACCAAAAAAATCATCCCATATATTATTTGGATTGCGTTTTCTCTGAATTCTTACAGGGACATTTAACTCAAACGGAGTTACTTCAAGTGAACCGGTCTGTGTTGGAAATAACGCTGCACGTTTGAGAATACCAACGCTGAACTGCTTACCATCAATAACTTCTGTGCTGAATGAAATATTCTGACTTGTCTGGATTTCTTCAGCCCAAAAGCCCTGATATTGAGGCAATCTACTTATCGACATTTGAGCAGCGATATTCAGTCTTGTATAAAGCTTATAAGTTACTGTTACCTGTTCACCAAGATATGCTCTGTTTTTATCAACTATAGTGCGAATAAACAGGTTTTGTGCAATCTCCGCATCCGGTATTGATTGTTTGCTTTCTTCTTTCGGTTTTACAGTTCCTTTTACTACAGAAACCTGAATGGGCTCAGTTTGGAAGTTTTCACCATCATATTCAATTGTTGCAGATCCAATTGTATAATTGCCGGTTGCATTAGCTAAAAGGATATAAGAATACGATAATGAAGTCGAAACTACTCCGTTTATAATCTTCATACTTGTTGATTGATTAGGACCCGAAAAAATTCTGAAGTCCTTAAATGCGGGAGGCTTAAAGTTTTTGAGTTTGTTTACATCTTTACCCTCAAATGTAAATGTTGCTTGCAGACGATCTGTATCCGTGATTTTATTTTCATTTACAGTAGCAAAAAACTTTTGAGAAAAGATCTCAATGGTTAGTAAAACAAAAAGTATTAATAATTTATTGATCATTACCAATCCTTATCTGTTTTAACAGCTCTTCCGGTTTTCTTTCTTAATTCTTTCTGAAGATCTTTTTCATTGTTCTTCAAAGCTTCCAGAATTCTTTCAGCATCTTCTTTTGAAATTTTCGCCTCCTGCTGCTGCGGCTGTTTCAAATTATCCTGCTGGGTTTCCTGATCCTTCGGCTGCGGCTGATTCTGCTGCTGATCTTGATTCTGATCTTTATTTTGATCTTGTTGATCCTGCTGATTTTGCTGATCCTGATCGTTCTTATCCTGGTTATCCTGATTCTGATTTTGCTGCTGGTCCTGATCCTGATTATTAAGTAATGAAAGTGCATATGACAAATTATACTTCGTGTCGGCATCATCAGGATTATGCTTTAATGCAGTTTTATAAGCTTCAATGCTTTCCTGTATCTTATTCGATTTCAGTAATGAGTTACCAATATTATGATGAACTTTAGCCCTTGCAATGTCATCAGATGTATTGCCCAATGCAGCATTGTATGAACTAACAGCTTCATCGTACCTTTCCTGTTTGTATAAAGCATCACCAAGATTGAAATTCGAGATAAAACTTTCGGGTGCTTTCTCCAATCCCTTCTTGAATTTCACCTCTGCTTCTGTAAAATCTCCGGATTCGAAAGCATCTACACCTTTATTATTTGTGCTTCTGTCCGGCTGGGAATAGCTTTCTGTAATATTCAGGATTATGAGTAAGAATAAGAGAAAGAATATTTTTATCAACTTCATGTCTTTTGCTCCAAACCTAATTTTTTACTTAATTGAGTAAATAAAATTGACCGTTTATCTGATACAAAAAATTCAAACACTAAAAGAAGAATTGCCGGGAATAAAAAATAATAAAAGCGGTCTTCGTAATCAGTTACTTTTTTAACGCCATATTCGGTCTGTTCTAATTCAGAAAGCTCTTTATAAATCCTGTCTAAATAGTCATCGTAATTAGTACCGCGGAAATATTTCCCTTCGCCATTGGCAGCAATTTGTCCTAATGTTTCTTCATCAAGTTTTGTAAGCACTGTATTTCCTTCCCTGTCTTTTTTGAAACCCATAATTCTGCCGCGGGAATCAAAAACAGGTATTGGTGTACCATCAGGAGAACCAAGACCGATTGTATAAATTTTAATGCCTTTTTCCAGCGCATTCTTAACAGCAGAATCAAGATCACCTTCATGGTCTTCACCGTCCGATATTATAACAATTACCTTCTCAGTTGAAAGTGTATCAAATGATCTTGAAGCAAGGTTGATTGCTGCGGCAATAGCTGTTCCGGGCTGCGGAACAGAATTAACATCCACAGCAGATAAGAATAAATTTGCAGCAGAATAGTCGGTGGTTAAAGGAATTTGGATATACGCTTCGCCTGAAAATATTACCAGACCAATTCTGTCTCCACGAAGTTTCTGAATCAGATTAGAAATCTGAAATTTTGCTTTTTCAAGTCTGTTTGGTTTTATATCCTCAGCCATCATACTGTAAGAAACATCGAGTAGTATAAAAACATCAATTCCGGATTGTTTTACCTCGGTCATTTTTGTACCCACCTGCGGATTAGCAGCAGCAATAACCAGCAAACTATGTGCAATAATTACTAATACAAACTTGAATATATTTTTATATCCGCTGAATGATGAGATAATAACCTTGTGTAAATTTTTATCAGCAAACTTTTCAAGAAGTTTTTTACGGTTGATGCTCATATACCAGAAGAATGCAATCAAAACTGGAATTGCCCAAAGTGCTATGAGATATTCGGGATTAGCAAATCTGAACATTATGGCAGCTTCCTGAAAATTGTTCTTAATAACCCGAATTCTAAAAATAAAAGTAAAAGTCCGCCGCCCAGCCAGCCATAATAAAGTTCCCTTGCAGTTCTGTAGGATGTAATTTCTATTTTTGTTTTTTCCAGTTTATCAATTGTATCATAGATTTCTTCAAGAGCTTTGTTATTTGTAGCTCTGAAATATTTACCGCCTGTTGTTTCAGAAATCTTTTTCATCAAAGGTTCATCTATTTCTACAGGCATCATCTGGTATCTTGTTCCAAAAGGAGTCTGAACCGGAAATGGCGCTTCACCTCTTGTTCCCACACCGATCGAATAAATTCTTATACCAAAAGTTTTAGCAATTTCTGATGCTGAAACAGGATCTACTTCGCCTGCATTATTTACGCCATCAGTCAGCAATATCATAACTTTACTTTCCGCATCACTGTCTTTAAGTCTGTTGACCCCATTTGCAATTGCGTTTCCGATTGCTGTTCCATCGGGCACCATTCCGCTTTTAATTTCTAAAAGAAGATTCCTCAAAACAGCATAATCGATAGTCAATGGACATTGCGTAAATGCTTCACGAGCAAAAACTACTAATCCTATTCTATCACTAATCCGTGATTGGATAAATTGATCAGTAAGTACTTTAGCTGCTTCAAGTCTGTTTGGTTTAAAGTCTTCGGCAAGCATACTTCCCGAGATATCAAGTATTATTGCAATATCAATTCCTTCTGCAGTAATATTTTGTCCTGATGAAAAATCCTGCGGACGTGCAAGCGCAATAATCAATGCAGCAAGTGCCAGCATACGCAAAGCTGCAGGTAAATGTCTCAATCTTTCACGAAAAGTTTTAGGAATCTGATCTAAAATCATAAATGATGAATAGGTTATTGATGCCTGATTTTTTCTTCCTTTATAAATATACCAGGCAATCATTAACGGAATGATAAAGAGAAGATACAGCACCCAGGGGTAAGCAAATGTTACATTACTGAACATTATTTACCTCATTAGCAATTTGCTGTTTTGGAATTGTTGCATTTACTATTTCCTTTGCCTGCGTCATCATCTCTTGATTAACAATAGCCAGGGGCTGGTATTTTGCAAATTTTACTAGATCAGCATTATTTAAGAATTTTTCAGTAATATTTAATACATTGGCTGCTTCAGGATGCTTAGCAAGATCGCGCAATGACTCTGATGTTGTCATCTCCAGAGCCGGTAAATCAAATCTTTTTTCAAAGTATTCACGAATGATCTCTGTTATTCGTGAATGGTAATCTTTTATAAATCCTTTTTGCCACAACTGCTCAGAGTCCAGTTTATCTAATTTTGACAAAGCTTCAATGTGTAAAGGAATTTTTATTTTCTTTGGCTGAATTGTTTGCTCAACGGGTTTTTTCTTCCAATACTTTTTATAAAGATAGACTAAAAGAGCAATGAGTATCAGTCCAATCAAAATCCACAAAGCTATCATCCACCAGTTTAATGGAATTCTTACAGGAGGTTTGATATCCTTAATATCCTCTTCCTGCGAAACTGCTATGCGATGAACTGTAAAGCTGACCGGATTTGAAAGGATAGACTGTAAAGTTGTATCATCTTCAATCCGGTAATCAATTTTAATTGCAGGCAATGATACATCAGCCGAATCGAATCGTGTGAGAATATATTTATATTCAAATATTTTCCCTGATTCCGATTCAGAAGTTACAGGATCAAGTTCCTGAAGTATATCGATATTCTTTAAACTATCTCTGAAGAACGGACGAACCGGATAAACATTCTTATCAGCAGTGATTCTTAACAAGTAGTTTATCCTGTCGCCTATCAGATAATCTGATGTGTCAACAGAAGCTTCAACAAAAATATTCTGCGGCAGTGCAATAACAGAGAACAAGAAAATGAACAGGAAAAGATATTTTACCATCGTCTCTCTCTAAGTTTAAAGAAACGAACAAGAGGTTTAACGTAATCTTCCCCGGTTGTAACTTGAATACTGTCTAACCCGCTTGAAACAAATAATGAATTTCTCTTCTGAACTTTTTCTCTCTGAGTAAACATCAATGCCTGTCTTACCTTTAAATTGCTGGTGTCAATCCAGCGCTCTGCACCGGATTCAGCATCCATTAATTTAACCAGACCTATCTTTGGAAATTCTTTCTCACGAACATCATCCAGAACAATTCCTATCAAGTCGTGTTTCTTGCCGACAATTCTTAAAATTTTTTCGTAGCCGTCATCCATAAAATCTGAAAGCAGGAATGCAATGGATTTTTTCTTTATTGCATTGTGCATATACTCAAGCGCACCTTTAATATTGGTTTGTTTACCATGAGGTGCAAAAGAAAGAACCTCCCGGATAATTCTTAAAACGTGAGTTCTTCCCTTTCTTGGGGGGACAAATCTTTCAATCTTATCAGTAAATAAAATTAGACCGACTTTATCATTATTCTTTAGAGCTGAAAATGCCAGAATTGCGCTTAGTTCGGCGGCAACTCTCTGCTTGGTTTTAGAAACAGATCCGAAAATAAGAGATCCGCTGAGATCAACTAATAACATAACCGTTAATTCACGTTCTTCTTCGAATACTTTAATGTAAGGATGCCCAAAGCGTGCTGTTACATTCCAATCAATATTCCTTATGTCATCACCAAACTGGTATTCACGAACTTCTGAAAATTCCATTCCTCTTCCTTTGAATACAGAATGGTATTCACCGGAGAAAACCTGGTTTACAAGTCCACGTGTTCTTATTTCAATTTGTCTTACTTGTTTAATTATTTCTTTTGTAAGCATCTATAATAAAACGATAAATATCTGATTGAATGATTGGTTGAATGAATGAATGCAAATCATAATCAGTCATTCAATAATTCATCTGTTCACCTAAACAGATAATATTTCGATTCCCGCTAGGGAACTTCCACCTTATTAAGTATTTCGTGAATAACATTTTCTGAGGTTATCTCTTCTGCCTCCGCTTCATAAGTAACAGCAATCCTATGCCTGAGAACATCCATACAAATTGCACGAACATCTTCGGGAATCACATATCCTCTTCGTTTAATAAACGCCATAGCTTTTGCACCAATAGCAAGATTAATTGTTGCACGCGGTGAAGCACCATAGCTGATTAATTCTGTTAGATTATTTAGACCAAAATCTTTTGGTGATCTTGTGGCAAATACTATATCCAGAATATACTTTTCAATCTTCTCATCGATGTAAACATCCTGGATTAGATTTCTTGCTTTCAAAATATCTTCCGGTGAAATAACCGGATTGACATTAATGCTATCCATATTCATATTCTGACGCATAATAGATAGCTCTTCATCTCTCTGAGGATAGGTTATTTTTATCTTCAGCATGAACCTGTCAACCTGAGCTTCAGGAAGCGGATAAGTTCCTTCCTGCTCAATAGGGTTTTGGGTTGCGAGAACAAGGAAGGGTTCCTCAAGTTTAAAAGTCTGTTCACCGATTGTTACCTGTCTTTCCTGCATCGCTTCAAGCAAAGCACTTTGCACTTTTGCAGGTGCACGGTTTATTTCATCTGCAAGTATGAAATTAGCAAAGATGGGACCCTTACGAATAAAAAAGTTGCCGTCTTTCTGATTATAAATTTGTGTGCCTATTAAATCTGCAGGAAGAAGATCAGGAGTAAACTGAATACGCTGGAACTTCGACTTCATAGCCGAAGCAAGAGTTTTTATGGCCAGGGTTTTAGCCAGTCCGGGTACTCCTTCAAGAAGAATATGTCCGTTTCCAAGCAGCCCGATAACAAGTCTTTCAACCATTGCTTTCTGACCCACTATTACTTTTCCGATTTCATTCATCAACAGATCAATAAAAGCACTTTCATTTTTTATACGTTCATTCAATTCAGTAATATCCAATTTTTACCTCTGTATTTATGAAGTTTATTTTTTTCAAACTAATTTGATTAGACGGGCGTAAAGCTATAAAGGTTGCGTTTCTTATGCAATGAAGTTGAGAAGGACATAAAAAAAGGATGGCTGTTATACCATCCTTTTTTACAATTAAAATTGTGTTAGATTATTTCATCAGGATCATTTTTTTAGTTGATGTAAATGATTGAGTTTGAATCTGATAGAAATAAATTCCGCTTGATAATTTTGAAGCATCAAAAACTATCTGGTGACTTCCTGCCTGAAGCATTCCACTGTACAATGAAGTTACTTCCTGCCCTATGCTGTTGAACACTTTAAGCGATACGAAATCTTCTACTGGCAGATTGAAACTGATTGTTGTGCTGGGATTAAACGGATTAGGGTAGTTTTGTTCTAAAGCATATTCCTCAGGTATAGTAATTCCGTTTTGTTGAATTGAAGTAGTAAGATTTTCCTGATTAAAATAAAGGCTGTTAGTGTAATTACTATCAATACCAGTATATGCAAAAGCTGAGTACTTTGTACCACCAGAATTATATATAGCCACTTTGGGAGAATTATATATCGATGATTGAAATTCGTTGGGTTTCTCCAATCGTGTACCTAAACTTCCTGGTCTTCCCCGTCTAACAACTAATGAATCACCATTTCCTTTTTGAAATGCTCCAATTAAGTAGTCATCTCCTGCTGTGCTGCTGTCAGAACTTATTGATACGTATGAAACATTAGTTTCAGAAGAAAGACTAAGAGTCGAATTTTCAGTCCAACTAAGGCCACCATCCATACTTCTGTGATATACTGCCTGACCATCTCTAATGCAGGCAATTATAATTTTCTTAGGCAAGGCAGATGCATCCTGAACAATAGTCATTTCAGGTTTCTTAAACTCATCAGCACCAATACCAGTGATACTATATCTGAAAAACGATGACGATGGTGTCCAGGTAGTAGAGATAACTCTTATTTTTGACGTTATATCACTAAATCTTCTTTCGACAGCAATATAAACCGAGTCGGTAGTACCTTTTTTAAATGCTGACACAGGATACCAATCACCCCAGGTAGGATAACCATCAACAATCTCAGCAGTTGCAAAGTTTGAGCCCCAATCAGTTGTTCGGGCAATACGCAGACTTATACCCTGACTGCCAGTATTTGAATATTCACCGCACGTTACTCCTATATAAGTAGCTGTTGACCAGTATTGACCGTCTGTAACTGCAGAGGGGTATAATAGTTTATTATTTGTAGATGGTGTTAGTAAACTAGCAGATCCGTACCATGCTGATCCATCTCTGAGAAAAGAAGCATAAGCAATGGTTGCGTTATCAAAATTTTCGTTTGCAGACCGGGAATAAAAAATAAATATTCTTGTTGAATCCAGATTAGGTGTAGAGCCGCCAGACCTTAATTCAACAGCCATAGAAATCTGACCAAAGTATGCACTGGCATTTTGGGCACCGGATACATAGCTCCAATTAGCTCCGCCATCCGAAGATCTAAAAACATCAATCCTTCCGTTAGTACCTGTTACAGGTCTGCGAATTAGTGCAGCGTAAAGATTACCATCTTCTCCCATTTTCAGATCAATTCTTTTGTGAGCGGAACCGACCTGACCTATATCTCCTGAATAGATCATTACATCGTTAGGCAGCCAATCTGTTAGATCCGGAGATCCCGGAACATCAGTCGGCGGGAAATCGGTATCATTAATCTCAGGAGTTATCAGATTACCTTTATATAATTTATCCATTTCTGCTCGAACGCTAAGTTCAAGTTCAGTATTATGCGATTCGATAGCCTCCTTCAACTGTTTGTCAAGTTGATAATGACGCATAAGGTCCATTGTTTTTTGATATGGCATTCCTGCTTCAGGTCCGGATGAATAATCAGGAACATATTTTACCCCGCCATCTTGAGCATTAACTATAAAAGAAAACGCAATAGTGAATAAGAATACATGTATTAAGTTTTTCATTATGCCTCCATAATGTTTTATTATATGATTAGTTGTGGATTATAATAATCCATTGTTTTAGGATCAAGTTAAATGGCATTATTAAAATGATTAGAAAATATCCAAGCAAGAAATTATAGTTAAATATTTTTACTTTTATTAAAGAAATACCCAAATACTCTGCGGAAAACTAACCATTATTATGCCAATGATCAAACTTTGATTATAAATCTAATCATTCACTTATAAAATTATTTTGTAGTTGTTACCATTTCATAAATGAAAAAATTACTCATCAGTATTTACCTTTATTGTATTATTTAACCTTGAGAAAATAAAAACACAGCAAAGATGTTTCGGTATATCCGGAAAAATGCGCTCATAATTCACTATTTTTGAGTGTGTTTGTAATAATTTTTTTTAATGTAATGAGTATCTCCAAAATAGTATTAGCATTCATAATTCTTCTGACATTGAACTTACAGTTCTTATCCGCACAAGCAACTCAATTTGCTATCATTGCTGATCCACTCATTGGAGAAAAGAATTCTGAAACTATACTTAAGAATATTGTTGATAATATTAATAACAGAAATGATCTCGACTTTGTAATAGTATTCGGAAACATTTCAACGGATGGCACTTATGCAAAACTGAACTCAGCAGATAACATTCTGAGTAAAATCAAAATTCCATATTATGTAGCTCCCGGCAGTAATGATATTTCAGAAGCAATAAATGGAGGAATAGATTATCTCCAGTCAATTGGCGGGGATGGATTTTCTTTCTCATACTCATCTGCAATTTTTATTAGCATAAATCCCTCACTCCCTTTCAATACGGAACTTAAAAGATTTAGTGTTAATGAGAAAAGATGGGTAAGTGATTTTAAAGCTTCCTCAGGTAATAATAAACTTTTTCTTTTTACACCGGTAACACCTGTTGAGATTCAAAACAGAAATGATCTCTTAATTGCTTTGAACAATGTTGAATATCCATTCATTCTTTCTTCTGATACCGATAAGTATTCGAGAGAAAAATTTGAAGGTATTGAATTATTAAAATTGCCGTCGTTAAATGAAAAACAAACCGGTTACAATGCTATCAGGATTGAAAATGATTCGATTTACATTTTCAGCAGGCAGTTAGCTGATAAATCAGATCTTTTGATTGATGTGATTCCATTTAAACCTGTATCTATTCAATCTGAATTTGAAAAGACAGCAACTATTTATGAAAGTTCTGTTATAATAAGAAAAACTATCAATTTGAAAGAATTACATCTGGCGGGAGTATTGAGTAATGAAGGATCCGTCTATACGGCATCGAAGGATGGAGTAATTACCTGTTTTGATGATAAGGGAAATAAAAAATGGGATTACTTTGCAATGGGAACAATGTTCCACTCACCTGTCCGGCATAAAGATGTACTCACAGCAGTGATTTTTGAAGGTGACCTTATAACTTTAAATGCCAACAACGGTGATGTATTGCAGGTAATGGGAATGGGAAAAAATATAACCAATGCTCCTGCATTAATTGATATTGAACACAATGGATACGAAACTAAAGGTATAATAATAACCACTCTAAGCGGTGAAATTTTCTGTTATGAACTTTTTTCACTTGAGCTGGTATGGTCGCACAAATTAAATAAAGGGCGAATTACAGCTATGCCGCTTCAGATTAAGAACATTCTCATTTTTAATAACTGGAATGGTGAAGTATTTGCACTGAATTCTAATTCGGGTACTATTATCTGGAGATATAAAATCCCTGGTGCAACAGGAACTACTAAAACTTTTTCGAGTCCTTTATCATTTGAACAAAATGTATTTGTTCTGTATGGGGATGATATCATTGTATCAATAGACCTGCTGCAGGGAACTCAAAAATGGATTAACAGTAAGATACCGCATCAACATTCTTTTGCGATTAAACCGGATAGTCAAATAATTGTTAAAGGTAATGACAATAGTTTTATTATTCTCTCAAATGCTGACGGAAAAATATTTAAAAAAATAACTTCACCCGGCAATAATTATTTTCCGAACAACATAGTTGTTTCGGAGGAGTATTTGCTTAACGGTACTTCAGAAGGAGATATTTTACTTATTGATAATAATTTTTCTTCAATAAAAATACTCAATTCATTTGACGCACCGATAATATCAATTTCTGAAGTAAAACCCGGTACATTTGTATCTTTAGATATTGACGGAAACCTGATTTTTTTTGACATCAAGCAGATAAGGAAATAAACTTTATGAAGTACAGGGGAATAATTTTTGATATAGACGGTACTATCACTTCTACAAATCAATTAATATTTGATACATTTAATCACGTTGCAAACAAATATCTGAATAAATCTTTTACTGATGAAGAAATTATTTCTATGTTCGGTCCCCCGGAAGATGTTATTCTCAAAGAATTATTTTCGGATAATCTTGAGGAAGCAACTGAAGAGTATTACAAATATTACAAAGCAAATCATTCGATAGCTAAAATTTATCCGGGTATTAAAGAACTTATTCAGGATATAAAAAATTATCCTGCCCTGCTTTCAGTATATACCGGAAAAGGCAAACGATCATCACAAATTACTCTGCAGGAAACAAAGGTTGCACATTATTTTGATATGATAGTAACAGGCGATGATGTCGATGAACACAAACCATCAGCTGAAGGAATATTGAAGTTCGTTGATAAATTTAATCTTCCAAAAGAAAAAGTATTGATGATTGGTGATGCTGTTTCTGATGTTAAGGCTGCAAGATCAGCAGGAGTGGATTATGCTTCCGTACTTTGGGATAGTTACGGCGCTGAAAAAGTTAAGGAGATTAATAATGATAAGGTTTTTCATTCTGTTGAGGAGTTGAGGGAATTTATTTTCAGGAAGTGAATGGATGATCCTGTCATTTAGATGGAGGACGATAGGACGACGAGAAATCTGGAGACGCTCTTTTAGATTTCTCCCGCTGGTTGAAATGACAAAATGCAAAGAATGCTCTCTGGATTTCTCTCCCGGCTTGCACCGGGATCGAAATGATAATACAATTCTTATTGAATGCTAAAGGCCAAATGGGAATATGAAAGATATTCTTGGTTCTATCCTTTTCTGAGTTTCGTAACTAATAACATTATCCCCTGCATCCCTTACCGGTGCAAAAGTCCAGTGATAAACCATTGATATTAATAAATAAGGCATTGGTTTATATCCGAGCTCCGTATAGAAATAAGATCTGTCATCAAGAGTGAAAATATCTTTTTCACTTTCAATTCTAACCTTATCATAACCGGCGCGAGCTACAAAGGGCATATCTTCAGGTGCAATTTCAGAAAACAGATGAAGAATACCGCTCTTTGGTGTTTTGTCCAGTCTCTGGTAGGAACCTACTATATCAAATAGATTTAAAACTCTTACGCCAAGTTCACCGAACCACCCGTTATCCGGATCAGTTAAAACTGCAAGCTGTTGTACTTTACTCCGGAAGAGATAAGGTGCGTTTGTTTTATCCACTTTGAGCCTATCCAGTTCATAGAACGAATTAAAGTATGATGGAATATATTGATCATTATTAAACCTACGTTCAAGTTTTGCCATTAGTGATACAAGTCCAAGTCCTTCAAGGTCAAATTTAATCCCTGTTGCTGTACCGCTTCCAAAATCAATTATCTTGTTGTAATCGGCATACAGTGTTAAAGTTGCAAGTGAAGATTTTATGACGGGAAATCCAATATCAATACCAATAATTGTAAGAGCACCGTTATCCTGTGTTATTTCAAATTCATCTGAAACAGGATTATAGTTTCCGCCAAGCACTCCGGCATATTTGTTAAAATCGGATGCAAAGGTAGCACCAACTTCAATGTTTCTTAAAATAGGAAGATCGGTTGATGTGCTGAACTGCAAGGGTCTTACATATCCTCTTAAAGCAATAATTCCGCCTTCACCAAAAGTTCCGTAAATAGATTCAAAACCAAATTGTCCGAAATCAATATCGGCTGCAAGACCTATTTTTCTTGTATCAAAACTTGGACTGTTGTTATACCTGTTCATAATAGTTCCGTGCCCGATAGTGTAATAATCAAGCGCTCCAAGTCTTATATAAACGGGCTCATTTTTTATACCGTACCTGATATAACGAATTATGGACAGGTAATCGGAAAGTTCGTTAAAATTTTCTTTGCGTAGTTTTCCTTCTTTATCAAAGTCGAGGTTTAGGTCCAATCCTACACCAAAGTTAGCGAAAGATACCTCTGGTCTTAAGCTAAGTCTGTAATGAGGTTCGCCGTCAATCCACATTAAACCTGCACCTCCGGTAAATACACCTTCATCAGGACGGGGGTACTGATTGAACTGAGCAAACAAATTAATTGAGGTTAATAAGATTATAAGAGCCGATAATCTGAGTTTCATTTTCTACCTCTATGATATTTTAATTGAATAAGGCAGTTAAAATATAACGATAATAAGTTTTTTTTGCATTATGAAAAATTAAATGGTTGTTATTTGTTAGTTGACTTGTAATACAGTGCAAGATGTTTTTAAAACAATAAATTCACATAAGTTTAATTTCCAGACCTGATATGGGAAAGAAAATTTTTATAATGAATGCAATTTTAATATTCTTAGCAACAACAGGATGCCGGATGCAGAGTTTGAGTAAGACTGTGAGTGTGAAGAGGACTGAGGGAATTGGAGGACGAAGAGACGAAGTGGACTAGGAGAATTGGAGACTTGGAGACGCAGAGACTAAAAGACTAAAAGACTGAGAGACTGAGAGACTGAGATTTAGGGATGGAGAGATTTGGATTCTGATACTTGAAAATATTAAATAAACAAAATTATTTTGGGAACCGTTAATAACCATTAACTAATAACTATTAGCAGATAACCTATAACCGGTAACCAACCACCAATTGCACTCCCCTTGCCCACAGACACCGGGCATTGATAAAAATAAAAAGATTAAAAGAAGGCTTGAATATTTGATTTCAAAAATATAGTTTGTGACTGACAATTCCGGAGGATTATTTATTTTGTCCAGCGGTGTTTCAAACATTCAATTCAAGAAAATCACTCTAAAGGGAGATACGAAAAAGCCACCAAAACTGCTCGACCAGGTGCGGGCATACCTGCGCGTTAAACATTACAGTCCTAAAACCGAAGAAGCTTATATAAACTGGATTAAACGATTCATATACTTTCATAATAAACGACATCCCAAAGAAATGGGTTCGGAAGAAATACGCGAATTTATTAGTCACCTGGCAAATAAAAAACGCGTATCTAGCGCAACACAGAACCAGGCATTACAAGGTGTTTTATTTCTATATAAAAATATTTTAAATAAAGATGTTGGTTGG
>DATHSU010000323.1:0-1525 GCA_035463895.1 Ignavibacteriaceae bacterium
CAGCTTGATCCTTTGGATAATTACATGCCGTTTCAAATACTTAGAGTGAGTTTTAACAATCTTGGTGAAGCTGCTGCTTATGATTATCTGCCTGTTTTGGTAGACTCCGGTTATGCGCAATGGGCAGTAACTCTTAAAGGAAATACCACCGTAAATGTTAATACCGATGTTGATGAAGGATATCAGATAGAAATGAGGGTGGATCTTACCAAATTAGGTTATCCTCTGGATCTGGGTGATAAGCTTCTGTTTATGGGTGTGATGCACGCTGACGGTGATTCATTTGATGATCCGCTTGCTAATTATGGAACCAGAACCTGGTGGTTCCGGGAGCAGAACATCGGGCCATCTGCTGCATGGATGGTACTTGACCCTTTGATACCTGTTGGAGTTGAAGATGAAAACATTTCTATAATTCCTAATACTATTGAAATATATGGAAATTATCCAAATCCGTTTAATCCTTCAACAAAGATAAAATATTCTATTCCTGAAGCAGGTGACATAAATATTTCAATTTACAATGCTATCGGCGAATTAATCAGCAGCGAAGTAATAACAGTTAATCATGGTGGAGTATTTGAATATCAATTTAATTCAAATAACATTTCATCAGGAGTATATTTTTACAAAGTATCTCTTACAGGATCATCTAATAAAATACTTGAAAGTAATATTGGAAAGATGATTCTTCTTAAATAATTGTTCCTGAAGGCGGAGAGTAAAAGTCTCCGCCTTTTTTTATTCTTAAGAATGCATAGAAGAATCAGGAGTAAATATGAAAATAAATTATACTGATAAGAGCATAAGTCTTTCTTTACTCTGCATAATTATAATAGTCATCACATCCGGAAGCATGCTCTCACAAACAGCAGGAAAACTATCCGGATTAATTACCGATACAAACGGAGAACCGCTGGTTGGAGCAAATGTTATGCTTGACGGAACAACCCTTGGTGCAGCATCAGATTTTGATGGCTATTATTCTATTCTCAATATTCGTTCAGGCACATATAATATAAGGATTCGATATCTGGGGTTTAAAACCCAGATCGTAGAAAATGTTAGAATATCTGCCGACCAAACAACGCAATTGAATGCAACACTTGAATTGGAGGTTATTGAAGGTGAAGAAGTCATTGTAACAGCAACTAAACCTCTGGTGGAGTTTAATCAAACAAGCTCTGTATCATCAATTAATAAAGATGATATTAAAAATTTACCTGTGCAAAGTCTCAATGATATTGTAAATCTTCAGGCAGGTGTTATTGATGGTCACTTCAGAGGCGGGAGATTAGGTGAGGTTCAATACCAGGTGGATGGTGTTTCAGTTAATAATCCCTTCAATAATACATCTATACTTGAAATTGACAGATCTGTCATTGAAGAAGTTCAGGTTATAAGCGGAACTTTTGATGCTAAGTACGGACAGGCAATGTCTGGTGTAGTTAACGCAGTCTTAAAAACAGGAAGTGAAAAATTTGAATATTCAGTTGAAGCTTATGTAGGAAATTATTTTACAACT
>DATHSU010000324.1:0-1700 GCA_035463895.1 Ignavibacteriaceae bacterium
ATTTACTTCCTGAAAAGCCAGATAATCAGAGAAATAATTGTGCTGATTATCACCATTGTAGTAAAAGGTATGTATAGTTTGAATCCGGGTTTATCAACAATAATATCCCCGGGCAGTTTACCAATCGGTAGTTTAGAAATAAATGGCCAAAACAGTCCGAGCAAAATTATTATTGCACCAATAATAAGAAGATACATCTGCATTTTACTCATTGCAATTGGAAATGAAATTAAAAAACTCCTCTACTACTAAATTGTAATTAAAAGCAAGTTTTAATTGTGACAACTCTTCCCGGGAAAAATACGCTATTCTTTGCCCTTCTTTCAAATCAATTTTATCTGGTTCCAGATCTATTCTTTTCCAAAAAACACTATCAATCAGCTCTTCGCTTTCATAAACTTTAAATAGGTTAATCTTTCCTAATTCAAGGTTCATCTCTTCAATCATTTCTCTTTTTACAGTTTCTTCGGGGTTTTCGCCAGATTCAACCTGTCCGCCGGGAATATCCCACATATTCGGGAATGGAATATTGGGTATATTATCTCTTAATAGCATCAACAATTCATTGTTGCCATTTATTAACAGTATGCCGGCACCAAACTTTTTTGCCATATTATTTAGTAAATTATTACCGAATTCAAACCTTAAATATTGTTTCAGGACTTAATATCAAATTAAAAGGAACTTAATTCCCACAATTATAGTTTTATTTTTATGTCAAAAATTAATAATAAATCGGTTATAATAATAGGCAGTGGATTAGGCGGTTTATCTACAGCTTTACGACTTTCTACTCAAGGATATAAAGTAACAATCCTCGAAAAGCATTCAAAACCAGGCGGCAGATTAAATCAGCTTAAGATAGATGGATTTACTTTTGATGTTGGTCCTTCTTTTATGAGTATGAGTTATGAACTTGATGAACTATTTAATAGTGTTGGAATTAAAACTCCCGTTGAACTTGAAGAACTAGAACCATTATACCAGGTGTATTTTGAAGGTAAGGATAGATCATATAGTATTTGGAAAGACTTAAAAAAACTCGAGGAAGAGTTTAAGGATCTCGAATCCAATTTAGCCGCAAAAGTAGAAAAATATTTACAAAGAGCCGGAGAATTTTTCCACGACACGGAAGACAAAGTTGTTAAATCAAATTATAACAGTCTTGCAGATTATCTGCTTAAACTTACCCGCGTTCCTTTAAAACATCTTCCTTATCTTTTCAGAAAAATGTGGGGAGAAGTTGAAAAGAATTTTGAATCAGAAGAAGTAAGAGTAATCTTTTCATTAGTTGCATTCTTTCTTGGTTCTACACCTTTTGAAACGCCGGCAATTTATTCTTTGCTGAACTACACTGAAATGAAGCACAACGGCTACTGGAAAGTTAAAGGCGGTATGTATCGTCTGGTTGAAGAGATGATGAAAATTCTTTATTCAAAAGGTGTGGAGATCATTTACAATACTGAAGTTGTTGGTGTTTCAAATTCAAACGGCAAGCTGAATTCTTTAATAGATAATAATGGCAAAATCTGGACTGCAGATATCTTCATTTCTAATTCAGATGCAGCCTCTTTCAGAGGACAAATGTTAGGAAGAGAAAAATTCTCAGAAAAGAAACTCGATAAAATGGAATGGACTTTAGCTCCATTTACAATGTATATCGGCGTCAAAGGAAAAATTGATAAGTTGATGCATCATAA
>DATHSU010000325.1:0-2513 GCA_035463895.1 Ignavibacteriaceae bacterium
TTTGATCTTACAAAGATATACCTTGCACCAAGCTCTTCAAGTTGCGAGTTTGATCTTACAAAGATATACCTTGCACCAAGCTCTTCAAGTTGCGAGTTTGATCTTACAAAGATATACCTTGCACCAAGCTCTTCAAGTTGCGAGTTTGATCTGTTAAAAATTCTATTTGAATTTGTAACAGATTCATTAACTACAGATGTTGAGGTGTTGCTTTCAAATACCGCTGTCTGCGTGTTAACCCGATATCTTTGAGCTTCTTCCACATTGAAGGATAGCTGTGCTATCGCCGTTGATAAAAAGAGAAGGCTGACGATAAATGGTATAAATAGTTTATGCATAGCACCTACCATTAGATTATTTAATTGAAAAATGACACTTAATTCTCTTAATGAAAACTGTTATTAACCCCATAAAACAGTTTAAATAATATACACCTAGCGTCTTTTACGTTTCAACGTTAGTGCCACTGGCTCTTTAATTATTTTCAGCCAAAAACAAAGGGTTTGTAAAAAAGTGGTAATTATTACATTTGCTGGTCGGGAATTAAGGTATTATTGTAAAAAATATTTACAACTTATAAAATGATAAATCTGCTATTTTGAGGGGTTTAACAAACTATCCAGCTTGGGTCTGGATATACCAAGAAATTTTGCTGCTTGCGACTTATTTCCACCAACTTTGTCGAGAATTATTTTCGCATAATATCTATCTAATTTTTTAAGATCAACGGTAGTATAATTTAAATCTAATCTTATTAAATGAGGCGGAATATCATCGGATTTTTTTGACAATGCAACAACAGGAACTGAATTAATGAGATTAGAAAAGTCAGATAGTGATAAACTGCCGTTTTCCGATAGTAATACGGCTCTTTCAATTGCATTTCTTAATTCCCGTATGTTGCCAGGCCAGGAGTAATTCTTAAAAAAACGGGTTACTTCTTTATTTATTTTTTTTACAGATTTGCCGAATTCTTTATTGAATTGCTCAATGAAATAATTTGCTAAAAGAACTATATCATCTCCGCGTTCCCTGAGGGATGGTAGCTCAATAGTAACCACGTTTAATCTATGATAAAGATCTCTTCTAAAAGTACCCTCATCCACCATTTCTTCAAGATTTTTATTAGTAGCAGATATTATTCTTGCATTGATTGTAATGTCTGTAATACCGCCAACTCGCTTTATAACTTTTTTCTCAATAGCCCTTAGGAGCTTAGATTGGAGGTTTAAACTCATATCACCAATTTCATCAAGAAATAAAGTCCCTTCTTCAGCTAATTCAAAAAGTCCTAACTTCCTAGCTCGTGCATTAGTAAAAGCACCAGCTTCGTATCCGAAAAGTTCCGACTCAAGTAGTGCTTCGGGTATTGCTGTACACACAATATCTACAAAAGGTTCATTTTTGTTTTTACTATGATTATGGATTGCCTTTGCAAATAATCCTTTGCCAGAACCAGTTTCACCTAATAATAAGATGTTTGAAGTGCTTTTTTCCGAAACTTTTTTGGCTAGTCCAAGTACTTTAGTAAAATTTGGCGAGCGACCAATGATCGACTCCATACTTCTTAATTGGAAATCGATACCGGTTTGATAATTTTCGGAAGTTATGTAATGTCCGTTCTCAACTATCTCTTTAATACGATTAATAAATTTTACAATTTCATAAGGAAAAATAAAAATTTCATCAAAGCCGAACTTAACAAGTGAGCTGACTAGTAGTGCATTATTGCCTCTAATAACAATAATTATTTTATTTTTAAGATCACTTTTTTTACTCAGAACTTCCTTTAATAATTTAGAATCCAGATCATCTGTCTGAAGGATTATTATAGTATCAGGTTCTGCAACAAAAGCAGTATGATTAGTGAATGCTATAGGCAATGATTGAAGATTTAGCTGCCTTAAAGCTGAATTAATTGAACTTATATCCTCTAGGTCGGAATAAATTTTAATATTAACTTGCTGTTTTTTCATTGAGCTGCCATTGGAGTATTTAACAACTTAAGGTTATTAAAAACTTTCTTTCTTTCATTATCATTCAGATATTTGGTCCGGAAATCAGATTTTTTGATTTTATCTGCGATGTAATTTAGCAATTCCGATGCATAAATTAGAGGTTTTTTAGCTTTATTAATAAATCCCCGTTCTAAGTATGAATCAGAAATTGCTGTAAGAACCTTCCATGTAAGTTCTGTTATAGTTTCGTTTTCAATAATAGAAAATGCCCTCTCGAAATGCTCAATAGGTGGTAAAAGTCTTGGGTCAGTCATTCTGAGAGCAATTTTACCTAAAAAATATTCTCTATAAGCTTTGAACAATTTATTTTGTTCGGAATCTTTTAAACAATTATCTGAAAACAGAATATTTAAAAGTACCTTATCATCAATTGTTTTTTGCTGCAAATAATAATTTATAAAGACAACTAATAATTCCAGATAGTTTCTTTTATCTTTAGACCTTTGATATTCTTCAAGTAACTCCATCGTTAAATCATATTTTATATTGGCTCCT
>DATHSU010000326.1:0-3281 GCA_035463895.1 Ignavibacteriaceae bacterium
AAAAATTATTCCGCCAAGCAGAATAAAAATTCCCACTGGAGTAAAATCAAATAAACCAAAAGGAGTATAATTATTTTCCATCAGAGTATTACTTACAAGAATATTCATTGTTGTAAGTAAAGTAGTTGTTCCGCCTAATAAAACGCCAAATGCCATTGGAAGAAGAAGCCTTGATGGTGAGTGGTTGGTAATTTTTGATATGCTCATTACTACTGGAAGCATAAGTGCAGCTACACCGATGTTGTTCATAAATGCAGACAGAAATCCGGATACAGACATTATAACAATAATTAACCCGGTTTCGCTCTTCCCGGAAAATTTAAGAACGTTGTTTCCTATCATTACGGCTATATTTGTTTTTACAAGGGAAGCGCTAAGTATATACATTGCCCAGATTGTTACTACGGCAGGGTTACCAAATGCGGCAACAGCTTCTTGCGGTGTGACTAATCCTGTAATTGCAAGGAAGCACAACACTATCAGGGCAGTAATATCAACTCTAAGTTTACCGCTGATAAAAAAGATCAGTGCAAAACTCAGTGCTGCAGCTACAATTATTATTTCGGTTGACATATTTAAATGGCAGAAAGAGTAATAGAGAATAATTCTTAATTAACTTGATATTACAATCTATAAAAAAAAGAATAAAGTTTTGCTTTATTCAAGTTTAGATTATTTAAGGCCTTAATTTGCTTTACATATCATAATTATTGCTAAAGGTTTCTATCAGGCTGCTAAAATAATCTATATCCTAATTGGAGAAATTTTTCTCTTAAATGAAAACACTATAATTCGTAAACGGGCATTATTAGTTTATCAGAAGGCAATACTTTTCAAAAACAGCCATATTATCTTTACAGGCCCTTAGCACGATACTTGTTAAGATTATTGCACAAATTAACGCATTATTTCTTAATTAAGGTTACAGAAATGAAAAAAATCTTACAACTACTTGTTATTTTTTTGCTTCTAACAGGGAGTGTTTACTCACAAAACACGACTGTTCAACAGGTTATAAACTCTGTTAATATTGATACACTGATATATTTTGTAAGGGAATTATCCGGCGATGTTCAAACAACCATCGGCGGTCAGCCATATACAATTCTTTCACGACATAAAAATCAACCTGGTAATGATAAATCCGCTGATTATATTAAAGAACGTTTGCAGTACTATGGTTTAACGGCTGTTGATCAATGGTGGAGTTCTACCGGAAGAAATGTATATGCTTCGCAAACAGGCACAGATTTTCCTAACCGTTATTTTATAATTTGTGCTCACTATGATGATATGCCGAGCGGTACAACAGCACCCGGCGCTGATGATAATGCAAGCGGAACAGCCGCTGTACTGGAAGCGGCACGAATACTTACTCAATATTCATTCCCATTTACAATAATGTATGCTTTATGGGATGAAGAAGAGCAGGGTCTAATTGGAAGTGCTTATTTTGCCAACCAGGCTTCTGCTGCAGGCGATTCAATTCTTGGCGTAATAAACCTTGATATGATTGCCTACGATGGCAACAATGACGGTAAGTTTGAAATACATACAAGAAGTGTCGGCACTTCTTTAGAGCTTAAAGATGAAATTCTTGATGTGAATGCTGCTTATAATATTGGTGTTGTCCCGATTATTAAAAATCCCGGAAGCACTTACAGTGACCACGCATCTTTCTGGAACAGAGGTTATGGTGCAATTCTTTTAATTGAAGACGGCAATGACTTCCATCCATATTATCATACAGTAAATGATAAAATTCAGTATTTCAATGTACCATACTTTGAAAAAATGTCTAAGCTGGCAATCGGCACCTTAACAAAGTTAGCCCTTAATCTTAATATGCGTATCGAACATACACCGATTGCTTCAACAAGCATTGGCGGGGATATTGCTGCAACAGCAACAGTGGTAACCGGTTTAGACATTGGAACAGGAACCTCTGCACCAAGATTGTACTACAGAGTTAATACTGGTTCCGGATACTCCGATTTCTATAGCGTTGCAGGCAATGTTACTGAATCAGCGACATACAGTTTTACAATTCCGGGAATACAGCTTGGAACCACTGTTCAGTATTATATTGCTGCACAGGATGACGGCTCTAATATTGTTGTTACATTGCCGGCTGGTGGCGGCGGATATAATCCACCGGGGAGCACACCCCCAACCCAGTTTTTTGCTTTCAATGTCGCCCCAATGAATTATGCTTTTTATGACAGCGCTCATACAGTCTCTAACTGGACTTCAGTTGGCGGATGGAACACCACAACAGCAAAATATATGTCGGCACCTTCCTCATTTACTGATTCTCCTGCCGGAAATTACCCGGCTAATGCAAACGCAACTATGACGTTGAATCAGCCAATCTCCAGTCCATCCGGAGCAATGAATGTTAGTCTTGAGTTCTGGACTCAATGGGATATTGAAAACAACTGGGATTATGGTCAGGTATTAATATCTACTAACAGCGGAAGCAGCTGGACCCCGCTTGAAGGTTTATATACCAACCCGGGCACAGGATCTTTCCAACCTAACGGGCAGCCGCTTTATGATGGCACTCAAACAACCTGGGTAAAGGAAGAGATTGATCTTTCTTCTTATATGGGTAGTCAGATTCTGCTAAGATTTCTTTTAAGATCTGACGGATATATTCAGGCCGATGGATGGTATGTTGATGATATTAACATTATTGTTTACGACTTTATTCCTGTTGAACTTGTTTCTTTTAATGCATCCGCATCTGCAGATAAAGTTACCCTGAACTGGAGCACAGCTTCTGAAATAAATAACAGGGGATTTGAAATTGAAAGAAAAGTCAGCGGCGAGAAGTCTTCAGTCCGCAATTCAGAATGGAGAGTTGTTGGATTTGTTGAGGGCAAAGGAACTACCACCGATTATTCTAACTATACTTTCATTGATCAATTGAATGAGCAGGGAAAGTATTTGTACAGATTGAAGCAGATTGATTTTGATGGTTCAATAAATTACTCAAATGAAATTGAAGTTGATTTCATAGGAGTAACAGAATTTGCACTGTTACAAAATTATCCAAATCCTTTTAACCCGTCTACAGTTATAAGTTATCTGCTTCCGGTTGATTCAAAAGTACAGCTGAAGGTTTACGATATACTTGGAACAGAAATAGCCGTGCTTGTTAACGAAACAAAATCAGCAGGACGGTATGACGTAAGTTTTGATGGGAAAAAACTATCAAGCGGCACTTATTTCTACACAATAATTGCTGATGGATTTGTTCAGACAAAAAAGATGCTGTT